>PCWY01000060.1:0-7655 GCA_002762975.1 Candidatus Diapherotrites archaeon CG11_big_fil_rev_8_21_14_0_20_37_9
AACGGGGCCAATGCAGGAGGAATTTAAAATTGCAGAAAATCAGATAAAGTTCGGAATGCCTATTGAAAAGGCATTTGAGAATATGAATAAAAGAGTCTGTTCGGATTCATTCGGAAGGGCGTGTGATTTAATAATAAACGGGCTGAATTCCGGAGCCAACATGCAGCAGATTTTCAGGGAAACCGCGGATGATTTTCTTGAAACCAATTCAATAATAAGGGAAAGGGCGGCAAATGCCACAATCCAAAAATATACCCTTCTTCTTGCAGGCGGTTTTCTTGTCCCGCTTATTCTTGGATTGCTTACAGGCACAACAAACAGCATGGGCAACAACCCGATTGATTTGGAAATCGGTTTGGATGCGGAGGCAAAAAAAGGCATTGTTGAAGCGGCTCTTAACGGAAGCCTGATTTATATTTTTGAGTATTCAATAATCGCTGCGGTTTTTGTGGCATTTCATGAAGGGAACTCGAAAAAAGCTGTTGTGTATGCCGCTTTTCTTGTACCTTGCGGAATGATTACTTATCTTGCGGCAAGCGGATTTAAGTTCTGACAATAAGGATTTTAAAGAAGAAAGAACTTCATAATGACATGAAACATGAATTTGAATTTGTAGAATTCGGAAAAAATAACCTTAAAGATTATATCCTAATAGAGGGTTTCCCTGGAATGGGTCTTGTTGGCACAATTGCGGCAAAATACCTTGTTGAAAAACTGAATTTTGAATACATAGGTTACATTGATTCAAGCATTTTTACGCCGATTATAAGAATCCACAAAGGAATGCCTGTTAGACCGGGAAGGATTTATGCTGATAAAGCAAAAAAAATTGCGGTGCTTATTTCGGAGCAGATAATACCTAACCAATTCACCTATTTTACCGCAAAAAAAACAGTGGAGTGGATAAAAGCAAAGGGCATTAAAGAAGTTATTTCCCTTTCAGGTATTCAGGCGGCTCCGAAAACAATTGAAAAAAGCATTATTTACGGCATAGCCTCAAATGAAGCATCAAAAAAACTTGTGAAAACATATAACTTAACTGAAATTCCGGAGGGAATCACTACAGGCGTAACTGCACTTATGCTTCTTGACTTGAAAAAAACTGATGTGGAAGCGATTTCAATTCTTGCAAATGTTGAAATGACGGCAGATTATAAAGCATCTGCTGAGGTACTCAAAAAACTTAATGTGATTCTCGGATTGAAATTGGATGTTGAACCCCTGCTCAAAGAGGCAAAGGAAACAGAAAAACAACTGATAGAGCATCTGCAAAAAGTGAAAACAACAAAAGATAATGCAGATAGGTTTGAAAGAACACCTGTCATAACATAACAAAACTTATTTAATTATAAAAAGTTCATTGATATTTATGGAAAAAAAATGGGTTTACGCCCCCATATTGGTTATTCTGGCGGTGATAATTTCATTATTCATACTGCTTGCGGTGAATCAGCCAAAAACACTTAATTCTGAAAAGGCGGTTTACGAGCAATCAATAGGAAAAGATGAATACCTTGACCTTGATTATATTTCCCCTGAAGAAGAAGGCATAGGTGATTTTACCACTTTGATTGAAGGCAACCTTGGAAAAAGTGCCGCAAGCCTTGAGGACTGTGAGAGCCAGAGTGATTTTGAAAAAGAATGGTGTTATGTTCAGTACGCATCTGATTCGGGAGATATCAGAGGCTGTGATATTATTGGGGATGTCGCCACAAAGGATAGTTGTTATGGAACGCTTGCGATTGAAACCAAAAATGCGGAAACCTGCAATAACATAATTGTCGGAAAGGCCGAATGCATAAGGGATGTTGCAATTGAAACAAATAACGCAAGCCTCTGTGAAAAAACAAATTATGAGCATAGCGCATGCATTAAGGCAGTAAGTACGGGAAATTATGCGGATTGCTCAACCGATTATCAAAGGGACATTTGCAATAATGCGGTAACTGCCGGCGATGCATCACTTTGTGAAGAAATACTTGACAGATCCGAGTATTGTTATTATGAAATTGCGCTAAACACCGATAATGCAATGCTGTGCAACAAGGCAGGCGTTTCAAAGGACCATTGCTTTTTCGCTGTTGCAACAACTGTAAATAATCCGGCAATATGCGAAAACCTTTCCGAAACAAGGGATAATTGTGTTGCATGGATTGCATTCAACACCAATAATAAACAACTTTGCTTTGAGGCAGGAAGCGAAGTCCAAAGCTGTCTTGAAGACCTATCCTAAACAATTTTAAACATTTGAATACACTAATTTATCATGCATCATAACAGTCATCCCGGGAATCCGCAAAGTATGTGGCACAGGATTAGGCATAAAATAGGGCACTGGGCACACCACAATAAGGGAGCTTCAGGAATGCATTTTATGTCCTGGATACTGCAGGATGCCTGGAACCCACTATACCACCTAAACAACATATTGAAATTTAGGAAGGAAACCAAAATGCTGAAAGAAATAGACAGAATGGTACACATGTATTCGCATGATCCAAGGCTCAAGGAGATGCAGAAAAAACTTGAAACTTATTTTAACACAGCCAAGGGAATATCATTGCTCGGACAACAGGAAGGGGATGCGGCACAGGAGCTTGTGAACAGGCACAGGAGAATTAAGGATCCGAATGTAAAAGAGGCCGCAAGGGACAAGGAAGATGCATTGAAAAGATGGGGAATAAACAAAAGACTTAGCGAAGAAGAGGCTGCTTCATTTTATAATCTTGTTTCAAAAAGAAGGCAACTTATTGCGGAAGTTAATGTTTACCTAAGTTCAAAAACTGCAGGAAGAGAATACCCTAAAGAAAGGCTCAATGCGCTCATGGAAGAAGTGGATGCTTTCTACAGGCTTGTGTCATCAAAAGGAATGCAGGATATTATAATAAGGGGCACAAAAGAGTACGTTGCCATTTACAATGAAGGAAAAACCGCTGAGGCTAGGGCGGACTTATATGTCGGCGGAAAGAACCTGCCTAAAGCTGAAGGCGCAAAAACAGGCACAGGAAGAACAGAGGAAATGAAAAAAGAGGGCGCAGTGGATTTAGAACTGAGAAAGGCCACCTGAGGAAAATAATTGAAACCCGAAATGAAATCCTCCCACGGCTCGGAGATGCCCAACAGGGTATAAAGCCATGGGGTTTCCCAACATTTCCGAAGGTACCCGAAGGGTAATGAGGATGTCCCCCTTCGGATCCGTCAACGGAACCCCGCTCCAACGGGGTTGGGTTGTTAAATTATTGCACAATTGCAATAATCAAAAACAGGCAAACTATTGCACAATTATTTTTCTTTTTCTCTGCACATACGCAAATGAAACCATCATTGCAATAAACATTAATGCAATCAAATATCTTTGTTCTGGCAGTGAAGGCAGGTTCAGGAAACCTGAATCCTCTTTATCACCCAAATTAAGTGTAAGGCTGTTGCCTGAAGCGTTTGCTGTTACCTCTCCATTAGGCTGCACCTTTGCCGCAATTCCCTCCCTGAATGCCTCTATCAAAGGCAGGAGTTGGGCATTCTCTGCAAACCATAAACCGTTTTCAGGGTCATAATAGAATGAACCGTTCTTTCCCTGGGCTGCTGTAAGGAGCTCTGGTTTTTCATCATCAAACTGCACGAACGGAGCACCATCCTTTGTGGTGAAACTAATGTCATGCTCCTGCCCATCACCCGTGGTTATCTTCAAACCATCAGGTGTCTGGGAGATATCGCCAACATAATCAGTAACATCCCCCGTGTCTTTGTCAACAACCCTTAAATGATCCTTACAATCCCCATTCTCATCACGCTCTGCTGAAATCACATACCGCTTTGTGGGCGTTTCGAAAACACTGAAAGGACCCTGATAGTCAAGCGCAGTATTGAACTTGTCCACCTTGCTGACCTTAAAATCGGAACCAAAATCAGGGATAATATCAAAGTCTATTGCCGGCGCTTCACACTGTGTTTTTTCATCGAGTTCGCGATTAAGCTTTGACTTTATTCCTTCCACATCATCCTTGCTCAAAATACCGTCAGCATGATGTTTTAACCAGGTTAAATAACACCCATTGGGTTTTACAACAATTACTCCGTTTGCAAATTGCAGGCTCTGCAGTTCTCCCAATGAATTAGCATCATCGTTGGAGCTTGAAAGTGAAACTTCTCTGTTTGCACTTACAAATACTTTTGCAGTCTTGCCATCAGCGACTTTTCTTGGAACTCCTTCAGCCACAATCCGGTCACCAAGAGGCCTGACGTTAGGGTGCGTTGAGGTTACAATTGCATCAAGTTTTCCGAAAACATCATTGAGCTTATTTGTTGTCATAGGCAAACCGGTCTGGTGCAGCACGCCATCCTGTATGCATTTCAGCAAATCCTGATTAAGGATTGTTACTTCTCCGGCAGCATTTATTTCAAGGGCAACATCAGTTGTTTGCTCAAGGCAGGTTTCTGTAACTCTTTTCGGTATTTCAATTGCAGGAATACTGAGGTCTGTTGCGGATAACCTCACATTATCAGGGTTCTGTACAATAGGAACGCCGTCAGCAGTTATCTGCCCTTTTTCATAATCAATATTCAGGTTCACATCATTTGTTCCCCTTATCTCGGTATTACCCTCTTCCTTGTAGGATGAAGGGTTGAGTTCACAGCCCTCACCGCACCAAAAATAAAAGAGCGTCCTTGAGTCAAGTTGGCCGCTGCTAACCCCGTTGAATTTCAAAGTTGCCTGTACAATATCATTGTCCTTTGCATCATTAACAAATTTATCAAGTTCATCACCAAGGTCACCGACAGCCTGTTTTGTTAAAGTGTTTTGATCGCCCTCATAACTGTCCACAAAAGTTTCCTTGAAATTCTGGACAAGATCTGAAACTTTTTCTGTTGAAAGCTCTGTTGTCCCTTTTGTTTTATCCTCTTCTTTTTTTGCAGGAACAAAGTAATGCGCATAATAACCTTCATCAACATCAACACAACCGTGCAATTGGGGCGCTATCACAATCTGTATTGCCACAGTGCTGAATATCCCTGCCCAAAAGAAAGTTCCATAGGTAACAGATTCAAGACCCGCAAGAACAGCACCTACCCTTCCTTTTTCAGCGAATTTTTCAGGAATAAACTGGCCAATAGGAACGCCCTGGAAATTCAATTCCTCAACAGCCTGCTTACAGGTCTTTACATCATCATTTGATATTGCTTCTATAAGATCAATCAGTTCACCTTTTTCATCTCCTGATTTTCCCTCCAAGTTTGTGTGACCAGCAAATGCAATCAGAGTTTGTCCTTTTTCTTTTGCAGTATCAGATTTTGTATCCTCGAGGATATATGAAACAACTTCCTTGTCCTCGACAAAAAAGAACGGCCTGAAATCTGAAAGCCCTTCACTCTTGATTACAACAGTACAACCAATGCAGGAATCAGGACCTGTGAGATAGAACGCAAGGCCCTCTGTTTCATTTCTAAGTTCATTCTTTGTAAGCGAATCGTAGAGATTTTTCACAGGATTGTATTTATCCGAAACCTCATCAAGAATTAATTTCCAGGGAAGCTTTTCAATCATCTGCACAAACAAATCACCCTGATCCGAACCTTCATTTGCAAAGAAATCAACGTAGGCATAGTCATAAACATTTTCAAATCCATGGGTAAATTTGAGGTCATGCCATTCCTGCGGTAATTGGTACTGGCTTACTCCTTCAATACCAAAACCTTTTTTTGCCCACCAGTAACCATAAGGAAGTGCGGTCCACTTTGCACCGCCTTTAATCGTAAAGTAGCTTCTCACAAGCTCATCTTCCTGTGCAAGTAATTTATCAAGCGAATTCCAATAGCGCCTTGAAACCCAGTTCTTTTCCCTGACAGTATCAAGCATCTGTTGTGTGTTAAGAACACCGAATTTCATGTTACCGCTCGGACCGGTTCTTCCATTAGTTAGCCTATCAACAAGGCCTGAAGGGGTAAGTTCTCCTGCTTCTTTCCAGGATCCCTCAAAGAGCTGGGCATTTGCACCCATTCTTTTTTGTATAAAAGGAACAGATTGCTTTGAGTACCTTATGATATCCCCATGATCTGTTGCGGCAAACGTATCCCTTATTCCTGTTGCTGCCCTATCAAGGTTGCTGTAAGAAAGACCCCTGTAGTTCTGTGCCGTGTCCCTGTCAAAGGCATAAAGAACGAGGTTATCTCCATTGGTCTGGTATCTTGAACCATACTCGGCTGTTTCTTCAAAGCCTTTGAATGTGCCATCGTTTTTGAATTTTTTGAGAATTCTCTGCAGGTTCCTGTGCTCCTGGAAAAGATCAATTACCTCAGATGAACCGTCGCTCCTTATCTGCAAAACACCTTTGTTATAGAAACCTGTATTCGGATGGTGAGTAATCCATTCAATGTAATCAGCACCCATCATTTCATCGTAAGTTTCATCCATCCAGCTTACAATTTCTCTACCATAATCAACTTTTTTTTGGACCGTAACAGGATTATTCAAACCAAGTGCAGGGTTGTCCCTTGCAAGTTTCCATGCCAACTCCGCCTCATCAGTTCTTGCCTTTGCAGCTCTCTGCACCGAACGCATGTCTTTTACAAGTTTAATGAAATCCGACCTTTCTTCTGCGGTTTTTATTTTTTCAAGAAAACCACCGGCACCCTGCTGTTTACCCCACCAGTGCTGGAACCCCTCAGTCTGGAAAATATAATAACCTGAACCATCAGGATGTCCTCCAACCATGTCCTGATACCAGCTGCGCCAATTATTTTTATCAAGAATATTTTTGATTCTGTTTGTCCTTAGTTTTCCCAAAAAGGATTCTGCATTAACATATCTTTTCCTGAACCTGTCAAGGAAATCATAATAACCTTCCCTTGCCCCGCTTAGGAATCCCCTTCTTGAGGTCCAGCCAAAAAGTTTTTTTGTCTGATACAAAAGACTTGGACCGAAAGTTGATACAACCATTTCGCTTGACATCCAGGAATTGAAATACTTGTCAAACAAAGAATATATGCTTATGACGCATGAAGGATTATTGCAGTTTGTCTGAAGCCTTGCCTCGAAAACATCGGTTAGGATTGAATTTGGAATTAATTCTTGTTCAAGTCTTGAAACAATTTTTGCCTGTGGTTCCTCATCGCCCTCGGTTACAAGAGCCGCACGCAGAACATCATTTTCCTCAGCACTGAACTGTGTGAGATTTTTTTCACCCGTAAGCCATTCAGTGTAAGGGATTTCTGTAAAAGCTTCCTTAACGGGTTTTAAATCAGCAAGTATTCCCGCACCGGAATTTCTGTATTTCAGATTCGGACCTGTTAGTGTGCAGTCTTCCGAGCTATATGTTTCGCATCTGCCTGTTCTTAATGAATCCTCCAAAACAACTCCAAAAGCAAAGGGCCCTTTTACTGAGGTATTGAGGAATTGTGAAATTTCAAAAGGACTGAATTTTTTGTTCGGGATTTCCGTTTTAACTGCAGCATTCTCATCATTAGGGTTAATCAAAACAAGTTCGTTTGATGCAAGTTCTTCTCTGTTATCTTTTGCATCCTGCCCGGGATTCAAGCCGGCAAGCTCTTCTCCGGTAAAACCGTTTTTCAGAACATCAATCAGGTTAAGGCTTTCTTCAGGGGAAAGATCGGATGCCTTGCATAAGTAACCATCAACCTGTTCAACAGGTTCTGTTGCA
>PCWY01000060.1:7747-15887 GCA_002762975.1 Candidatus Diapherotrites archaeon CG11_big_fil_rev_8_21_14_0_20_37_9
GAAAGTATCTGATTCTGAATCAGTTGCTGCACCTGTTGCAGGAGCATCTTCAGCTGAAACAAAATTCCCGAAAAGGGAAAACACTATCAGGTAAACCAGAAAAACACTCTGCATTCTCTTCATGAAACCACTACAAAACCGATTTTGGCAATATATTAATATATAATTATTATTAGTAGGGATTGGGCCATATTTATTTGTTTCCATGTTTACAAAAAAGCTATTTACGGCACTATAAACCAAAATAGAGAAAATAGAATAACCCTAAAATTACCTCAGGGACAAGGAAAAGGATTATTGCGGATGTAAGAACAACTGTTGAATAAACCGCGAGACCAAGCTTTAGCCAATTGGGTTGCTTTTCCAGTTTTGAGGAAAAAAACTGGAATAAAAAAAGCCCAATGAATTCAAAAGCCATAAGAAAAACTGACAAAACTGCTGTAACTATAAATGATTTCAGAATCCCAAGCAGAAACGATTCAAGAAAATTTCCAATATTGGGGGAAAATTCTTCAGGCACCTGATTTATGGAAAGCTGTTGTGATGCGGAAAGGAAAGGCAAAAAATAAACTATAAGTGTCAAAATGAAAACAACAATTATTGTTGTGGCAAATGCGCTTATGAACCATGACCAATTTGTTTCCTCTGCAATTTTTTTCCTTAATTTTTGCGCAACAAGCACAATGAAAAAAACAACAACAAAAACAACAAAAGAACCCTTAAGCAAATCAAACAGGGATAAAATAATATTGCTAAAAGGATCTACAGCCATGAAAAAGAATAATTTATTAAGTACTATAAATATGTTAGTGTAGGATGCCTTTAATCGATTTAGCTGTAGGCGTTGCAATAGGCCTATACATTCTCTTAGGTTCAACTAGTTGGGGCTATATTTTCCTGCGTACAGGCTGGCCTAAAGTGAGGTCACTTGAACTTGATTCAAAAACAGGCGCAAGTGTAATAATAGGATTTATTGTGATAACCATCACAATAATTATTTCCGCAATAATAGGTTTTTTGGATATTCCTTTGTTTACCTTACCTGAAATAATTTTGCTTGTTACAACAGTAATCCTTTCCGCAAGCGGGCTTGTTTTTACACTAAAAAGAAAACTCAGCGGAAACCAAAAGGTAAGAGTAAGCGTTCCGAAAAGAGCAATTGCGGCAAACATCGCGGCAAAAAAAGCTTTTGAAAAAGTTCCGGAAACAAAGTACATAAAAGTCAGCTCTGAGGGAATTGAAAAGCTCAGGATAAGCCAGTTGCAGAGCGCACCTGAAATGAGTTATGAAAACGAAGCTAAAAAAACAGGCGAGCCTAAATATGAATTAATTACAACAGAAAAAAAGGACGCTGAAAAAATCAGGGTAGAAAAAATCAAAGAACCTGAAAAGAAAGAACAGGAAAAAACACCTGAAGTAAAGAAGGAACTTAAAGCACCTGTGATTGAGAAATCCAAAAAAATTGTTGAACCTGAGCCTGTTCAAAAAACACCGATAAAAAAAGAGGAACCTGTAATAGTTTCACAGGCAGTTGAAAAAAAGCCCGGGAAAGAAGAGCCTAAAGGCGCAAAGGCAATTGAAAAATCTGACAAAAAAGTTATCTTACAGGAACACACAACAAAAGAAAAATCAAATATTCCAAAAGAAAAAAAGAAATCTATTTTTGCAGGAATTTCTGGAATTTTTTCGAAAAAGAAATCCAATAAGATTACTCCAAAAAATATTCAGAAAAAAACACAAGAAGAAAAGCCTGTTGCACAAGATAAGGTTTCAAGTTTGAAAAACAGGATTGCCGAGGATGAGCTTTCTGTTGGAGAAGCATTTTCAAAGCCAAGAGAGATTACACCTGAAAAAACAATGGAGCAGAAGAAAAGAAACATTGATGCAATTATTTCAGCATTGGAAAAGAAAAGAAGTGAAAGGACATCAGGCACAGGAACAAAAGAAGAAATGGAAAAAACAAACCAAGAATCCGAAAGATACATTACAGATAACCTAAAACAGGAAATTCATATAGACCCGAAAAAACCTGAACCTGAAAAGGAACCTGAACTTGATGAAAGTCGTTTTCCGAAATCAGCAAAGTTACTTAAAGAACTTTTGAAGGATAAGTGAATACCATGCAGGAAGAATATATACCGCGAAGACTCAGAAGATTCCACAGGGATGAAATGCCCACTGAAACGGAAATCAAAAGCAAACTGACAGACATGGCTGTCGATGAAGTTGATTCATTCAAAGAGAGGCATTCAAGATACCCGAAAGAGGATGAAATAGAGGTTATAAGCAAGAATATTTTTGCACAGCTAAAAGAGGATTTGAAAAAACAGGATAATATTACAGATGAATTGCAGCTTGATTTGCCACAGGAAGAAGACAAAAAAGGCGGAAGCGAAAGAAGCCTTCTTGAGGAAAGAAAACTCAGGAGAAACCTAAGGGAAAATCAGGTAAAACAACCTGAGAAAAAAGAGGTTCCTGTGCAAAAAAAAGAAGAACCAAAGCAGGCGCCAAAAAAAGAGGAAGAACCTGAAGAAATTGAAGAACTTGAAAATACTAAATCTACAGCATCACTTTTTTCCGATGACCTTGGAGAAATGAATTTGGATAAGATAGATGAAAATGATGAAAGTTTAAAGGAGCTCGCCAGCATTGATGAACTGTCTTCCCTTGAAACTGACCTTGAAGGGGAAGAGGACATAGACCTTATTGACAAAGAAATTGAAACACCTAACAGCGTTTGTCCTACATGCAAAAATAAAACCGAGCAACTTGTTTACTGCCCAAAATGCGGCACCGCGTTTTGCAACCATTGCGCAAAGGGAATTTTGGTTCAGGAGCAATCAGTAAAATACACCTGCCCAAAATGCGGCGAAGAATTCAAGAAAAGGAAATAAAATAATTACGGGGAAGCACCTGACTTTACATCCGCCACAGAAACACAACCCCACTCATTGTAAGGATCCATAGGATCTGTTTCATAAAGAAGCCCGCTTGTTCTATCTCTTGTTGAACCAAGCCATACAGGATCCCACATTATCAAATCGGCCTGCGCATTCACTGTTCCAGGAGCACCATCAGGTCCAAAAACACTCAATTTTATCGGAGAGGATGACTCTGAAATCGGGCCAACGTTTACAAGAAGCTGGTTTATCTTAATATCCAAATTTCCCCTGTAATTAACATCGTTCCCGCAAAAATAATCCGCATGTGCATTCGCAGGGTCTACAGTATACCTGTAATACCTGCCGGGAAGGAAAGGTCCGTCTTTTTTAAAATTTGTCGTATGCACGAGCATGTACACGAGCTTAGGGCTTGACCCTGATGGAACAGTAATTGTGAAAATGTAATCAGTACTGTCGGCAATCGGTTTCAGAACAGCAAAGATTGTGTCTGAAAGCACGACTTTTTCACGGTCATTCATTTTTTCATCATCAGCATAATCCTCTTTTACAAGCGCAAGCAGATAATCAACCTCGGCATTAGGATCATAAATTGTTTTGTCAAAATCCCTTGAAGTGGAACTATATAGAATTGTTTTCAATGCATTAGTTGCAAAAGTTACGTTGAATTCATCCTGAACCTGCTGTTTAACTGATTCGCCGTAAGTGGTTGAGAAACCAAAAAGGAAAATGGAAAGCGAAATAATAACCATTAGGAAAAACAAGGCGTCTGTAACCGCAGCCTGTCCTTTGGCATTCATCTCCAAGTTATCACCACTAAGTGCATTGGTTTTACAATTTTTTCATCCTCAAGTGCAATCGGAAAAACTCTTGAAGAAACCTTTCGCTCTGCTGCATTTTCCGCGGAAAGATAATCTGAAATGAATTCAGGTGCGCCTGAAGAAGAAAGATTTGAGCAGGTATAAAGATGATTTTCGGAATCTTCGAAAATTTTTATATCAAAAATGCTTTGCGCATCAGGAAGCGCAGTTGATTCGTTCACCCAATTATCAGTAAGGACAGCAATAAAACTTGAGTTTACAACACCTATTTCATCACAGTGCCTTTTGTATTCATCATAACCAACCACATAACTGTTTGACTGCATTATCCTTGTGATGTTCATTACTGCAAGATCGGAATCAAATTCTGTGTTTATTCTATCAAATGAATTAAACGCAGTTGTGAAGGTGGAAAAAAATATCACAAGACCCAACAACAAGGGGATTAAAGACGGAATGTCATCTCCAATAGGGCCAATAAAACCTTTGGCTAGCAATTAAATCCCTCCGTAGGGTGAATCTGGTTTCCAACATAATCTTTTGCAACTGCACAATCATTTACTCCGATTCCACAAATAACCACATAAAGATTAGCCTGTCCATTTTCAATTTCCTTTACAAATTCAAGGGAATTTGCAGGAAGCACTGCCTGGGGATCTGCAAAGGCTCCTTCGTTTGTAATATCAAGCCAATTATTCTCATAAGTAAGTCCGCCGGAATCAACATAGTCCTTTGAAAAAATAAATATGTTCGCCTTGGTTCTGAAACTGCTTGCAGCAACTGCCTTTGGTTGATAAGCGGAATTTGTCATAAAGCGCCTTATCTCTTCTCTTGGGTAAACCGAGAATATCAGCAAATTAATGTTGTCTCCACTGCTTGTGATTGCTGATTGTTTTGAAATCCTCAGCACATAGTAAAATGAATTCCCAGAAACCTTTATTTCATCAGGCAGAATATAATCATCACTAAAACAATAACTTGGAGAACTTGCAAAGGCAAATGAGGTTTCCTTTATTTTTGAGACAAGTTTGCCTGCTTCATTTACTTTTGAAATTTCAACAAGTCCGAAAGTGAAAAATCCCACAATAGCAACCATTGCAGTTACAAGGATAAGCAGGTTCATTTTACTTAAAATAAAATCAAGCAATCATCACACCTTCTTGAAAACACACACTATAGGAGTATCGCTGAAAAGATTTGACTGTTTTATCAAAGTGTATGTGCCTGGCTCAATAGGTTTATCTGTCCAGGTAACGACTTCAAAATTACCCCCAAGAAGATCAGGATTGCATTGACCGCCCTCAGGGAATGTTGTTGCTGAGGAAATGCTCAGACACCTCACATCACTAAACGTAGGAGAACTGAATATCAGCACAGTGCATTGTGACAAGCTGCCTCCGCATATGGAGGAACAGAAAATCTGGTCATCTCTTGATTTGATTTCAAGGGTTGTTTCATTTTCAGGGAAACAGCTTGAACGTTCATAAGATATATTGACCTTAGATTTATTCTTCACAACTGTTTCAATTCCTGTTTTGATATCAACAATATTTTTTGTTATGTTACCTTCGCAGGAAGTCTTGTTAAGCACCTGAATTGCCTGCAAACCAACCACTATAACAAAGCCCATTAGAATTACCGCAATAAGCACTTCAAACGGCGCTGATTCCTGACCGCGTTGTGAAAACATACATGAAAAATAGGGAAAAGAAGAATATATCTTTTGCGTTTACTCATGAAAAAAACATTGGCCTTGCTTTTTCTGCAATTACAATGTAAACCAATGCAACTCCATACCCAAGAAGTGTACCGTAATAAATACCAAAATCTGAATAGGTTAAGTATACAACCAGGTAATACAGCAAAGAACCGAAAGTCGCCAGCGGAGCGCCCTTGATTATTGCTTGGGTGAATTCAATTCCATTGTCCCTTGTGGAGATAAACAAAGTTGAAAAATAAGATGCGGGAAATGCAGCTATAATTCCACCCCAATAAGGGTCTGTTAATTTTGCAATAATTACTGCAGCAAAAACAATTGTTCCGGCAAAAACAGAACGAATTAGGAATTGTTTTTTGCTTGTATTTTTCTTTAATTTAATTTCATTAAAATTTTTTACTAAAAATAACACTGCCAAAAGAATTACTAGGTAGATAATGCAGTTGACAAAAATGTCTGTAAGGTTAAGGGCAACGGCAAAACCGGTTACCGCAAAAAAAAGTAATGTGCCAAAAAGAACACTTAAACTAACCCCGAATTTTTCAAAAAAGAAAATAAAAAGCATCAAAAAAACAAGGCCCATTGCAAGGGTCAATGGCATTACTGTTACAGCCTGCACAGCGGCTCCGGATGATTGTGTGAATCCTATGAAAAAAAGGCCTATTGCGGATACAACCGGCAAACCCAATACAATGCCTGTGATTCTGCCACCGAATCTCTCTCCTATTAACAATGCGAATGCTACTGCAAGTCCGCCGACAAGAAAAGATAAAAGTGCCTTTTCCAGAAAAACGGATTCAAGCATATAAAAAAACAGCGAATTCAAATTAAATAAGACATGGTTTTATCAAGAAAAAAAATTTGAAAAAAAATAAAAAAAGAAATAGCGGTTCCGGGAGGAACCGTTTTATTAGTTGACTTATAAGCTTAATTTGCTAAACTTATTGCCTGTCGTCTCTCTTAGGTCTGTGTTTTGTATAACAGTCCCTGCAGTAAACTGGTCTTCCTTCAATTGGTTTGAAAGGAACCTTGGTTTCTTTACCGCAATCAGAGCAAACAGCGTCGTACATTTCCCTCGGGCCTTGATTAAATCTACTCCCTCGGTCGTCGCCGTAACCCATTGATATTTCCTCCTGATACTTAATTCTGAACTCAAAACAAGGGAAAACCTTGCAAGAACATCAGATTAAAACTTCACCCTGTAGGTGCTTAAAAACCTATCTTTCTGGTCGTTTAACGAGAATAAGCCTAATTATTTAGTATTGGATCTCTTTTCACAATATCCCTGATTTGCCTCAAAAATGTGCAAAAAGCCAGCAGGTAGAAAAAATAGTTTTATATATTTCCTGCAAAGGTATACTATTATGGAAACAGTAATCATTTCTAAACAAAAATATGACTCTTTGGTCAAAAAATCGGAAGTTGACAAGGAATTGGTGAGCAAAATAAAAGCTAGCCTCGAAGACATAAAAAAAGGCAACATTTCCGAATGGCACCCCTAAATAACTCCTTTTTTTCGTAATGTTTCAAAAACAAACTGCTGATAGTCCGCAAGATGAATCAAAATTTCGTTTATTGTGGCTTGCTGTGCTTTCTTGCCGCTTATTGCCACAGCCAGCACAACACAGAAGTTTTCATAAATCAAATAATAGAGCCTTTTTCCGCCGAATTTTTTTCTCCCTGAAAAACTTCAATCCGCTTAATGGCTTTCCAACAGCAGAGCCTTTTTCAGAGAGTTGTCGAAGAAAATTTTCAACCCTTTGCTTATCATTCTTTTCAAGCGCCTCAAAATCATTGTCAAATTGTCCGGTTTTAAAAATCCTGAACTTTTGAGACATGCCAGCATAAAGTGTGTTGAAACCACAATTTAAATTTTTGGACTAATTATTTAGTATTGGATCTCTTTTCACAATATCCTGACTTTGCTTAAACATTGGCTTTATCAGGGCAATAATCAAAATTGCTGCAATGGCAAAAACAATGAGTAAATAAACCGAGTTCCAGTCGCTTTGAGCCCTTTCTTCGGCAAGCAAATTCTTTAGCAACATAAGAATTAAGTGTGTTTAAGGAAGTATTAAACTTTATTGGTCTGAAATGACCGCAACAATACAGTAGTTGGATGAGTCATTTGATGGAGCTTCACAGTCTCCACCGCTTTCATCAACACCGTACTTGTCATCAGTACTGTAAGTTGAAAGCGTTTCGTTTGTAAGGTCATCGTACCTGTCACATACGATAAGCAATCTTACTTTCTGCGAGTATGAACCGTTATAAGTTATTACTTTTCCTGCACCATCAGCTTCAAATGCATCATAATTAGGCGCATTATCTGAAAGAAGCACACAAACCTGCGAAGATGAAAGCCCGTCAGAATCTGATGAAATTGTTTTATGGTTAAGAACATCTCCAGGTTTGAAAGTAACATCCCTCACAATTTTGAGATCCGCAGCCTTATTCTGCTGGCTTTTCACGTTGCTTGCGGCAACCTCATTAGGAGCCTGTCCCCCGGGATCAGGTATAATTGCCAGAACCTGAAATAAAATAACAAGAATTGCACCAGCTACAACAGCAGCAATAAGCAACTTGAAAACACTAAATGCCTGTCCTCGTGAATCCATTTCAATCAATTATTAAGAAACAGATAAGAGATATATAAATGTTGTCCTTTGGTTGGCTTTGCGTATTAATTCGTGGTTGTGTTG
>PCWY01000044.1 GCA_002762975.1 Candidatus Diapherotrites archaeon CG11_big_fil_rev_8_21_14_0_20_37_9
GAATCTTGTTTTTGTTCACTCATAGTAACACCATTTAATTTCCAATACAAATAATTGCCAATACAAATAATTGCCAATACAAATAATTGCCAATACAAATAATTAACAATAGTTAATTTTTAAAGGTTTTGGTTGTGATTCGCCTTTAAAAAAGGCCGCTAATGAGCATTTGCAGCAGAAACATCTTCCGCAAGCCTTTCAATGATTTTAATAACCATTTCATAATCAGCCAAAACAGAACTTTTCCCTCGAAACGTATAACTAATTGCACCAGGCTTTAACATATAAGTCTGTTGAGCCCCAGGAGTTTCAGTTAACATAAATCTGGCATCAATAAGATTACCACCAAATTGCATGGACTTTGAGAAAAGAACGTCTTTTGGAGCCCTTTTATGATTAGATCTTGCCCAAACAGAAGGAATTTCAGAAAATGGTTCAGGTAATACAATCTGCAACCTAGATTCCTTTTCAGCTAGTTCATGAATTTCATAATTTAATTTGTTAACCATAAAAGGATCAGTTGAAAATTCATAGCTCTTTGCATCTCTGAATTTAATGCTATCACGATCTATTTCCCAAACCTTAACAGGACTAGCAGGATCCACACGCCTCATTGAAAAATGGCACAAATAATTGGTGCCATCCATTTTAATTGATACTATAAAGGGCATAACATTTGGATTACTTTTTTCAGGAACAGGGTGAAAGTGCTTATAAGCTCCGCCAAAATTTCTGAATCTTGTTCTTGCAGGAGGCATAAAAAAAGAAAATGTAAAGTAATATAATAAACTATTTTAAGGCAAAAGCGGCAGGACAAATCATATTCAAAGAGCATTTGGCGCAATTCGGGTTACGTGCAGTACAAACAGCACGGCCATGCCAAATCAAATAATTAGAGATATTCCACCATTCTTCTTGCGGAATTAACTGCATTAATTCTTTTTCAATTAGTTCTGGGTTCTGTGATTGAGTAAAACCAAGCCTATTGGAAAGTCTTTTCACATGCGTATCAACGACAATCCCTTCAACTTTACCAAAACCTGCTCCAAGAACAACATTTGCTGTTTTCCTTGCAACCCCAGGAAGCGAAAGCAATTCATTCATGGTAGAAGGAACTTTTCCTGAAAATTCTTCAACAATTTTCTTTGCACTACCCTTAATGTTCTTTGCCTTTGCTCTATAAAAACCACTGCTGTAAATATATTTTTCAAGCTCTTTCGGTGAAAGCGAATTTATTGAATTTGCA
Organism: Candidatus Diapherotrites archaeon CG11_big_fil_rev_8_21_14_0_20_37_9; assembly: GCA_002762975.1. Lineage (GTDB taxonomy): Archaea > Iainarchaeota > Iainarchaeia > Iainarchaeales > Iainarchaeaceae > PCWY01. The sequence continues at coordinate 1,247 of PCWY01000044.1, forward strand.
TCAGGAAAATCAGCAAATAATTTTTTTGTAACAAGGTTCACCCTGCTATCGGTACATTGGGCGGAAAGGATTACTGCAACAAGCAACTGGAAATTTGATTTAAAACGCAACGCAGTGCCTTTTCCGGAATATTCTTTTGAAAGCAAACCAATGATTTTTTTTGCCTTTTTCTTTTTTAATGCAAAACCCATGAAAAAAGTTTGAGAAAAAGTGTTTAAAGAACAATCAGTGATTTTTTAATTATGAAATATGCTTTTGACGAACAATGGACTGCAATTGCAAGAGACATAGCAGAAACATTAGGTTACAAATATGTGATTCCTGAAAAAGTTACAGTAGTAAGAAGCTGGGGATCAAAAACAAAAAGAACCATAGCAAGGATACATTCAATTGGAAAAGTAATGATGCTTGGGATGGGCCAGAAAAAAAGTTTTTATGTAATAGAATTAATCACTGAAAAATTTGACAGGCAATCAAATGAGGACAAACTTGAAACAATCATTCATGAATTAATGCACATTCCAAAAACTTTCGGTGGCGGTTTCAGGCACCATGATCATGTTTGTCACACAAATGTAAAAAAAGAATACAAAAGATTCATGGAAATTAAAAAACAAGGAAAGGAACAAACATTAATTTACCAACAGGAGTCCAAGGGCAGAGTCGAATGGTTAGAGTAAACCTAATTGACCCAAGTGCACTTACAGACCAACACATTATTGCAGAATATAATGAAATTCTGATGCTTTGCACATACCTGAAAAACGCAAAACAGGAAACAAAAATACCTGAAAAATTTACCCTCGGGAAAGGGCACATGAAATTTTTTTTAAACAAAGCAACATACCTGAAAAAACGACACGATAATTTGAAAAAAGAAATGAAAAAACGCGGATTCAAACAAGAAAAAAAAATTAATTTAAAATATTTCAAAAAATTTAATTTAGGAAACTGGCAACCTGAAAAAGAAGACCTGCAAATTATAAAAAAAATAATTATTGAAAAAATTAAAATGAAACCTGAATTTTATCGATATTACAAAAAACCAAGAAGTTTATCTTTTTACTTGAACAAAGTGAATAATTCAGGCGCCTTGCGAAAAGTATTAAAAGGATTTAAGAGTAAAAAATATTAACAATAGTTAATTTAGGAGTTGATAGAATGACATTTGAACTACCAAAACTACCATATGCATACAATGCACTTGAACCGTACATTGATGAACAGACCATGATGATTCACCATGATAAGCACCATGCGGGTTACGTTGCGAAACTCAATGCAGCATTTGAAGGGCACAAGGAACTGCAGAAAAAAAGCATTAACGAAATTCTTGCTGATTTGAACAAAGTACCTGAACAGATTAGGACCGCAGTAAGAAACAATGGAGGCGGGCATGCAAATCATTCTCTTTTCTGGGAAATGATGGGCGCAAAAGGAGAAGGAATGCCAACAGGAGAAATAGCAAAGGCAATTGATTCAGCATTTGGTTCTTTTGATGAATTCAAAAAGAAATTTTCAGATGCCGCAGCAACAAGATTCGGAAGCGGATGGGCTTGGCTTGTTGTTACAAGCAAAGGTCTTGAAATCACATCAACTCCAAATCAGGATACTCCTTTAAGCGAAGGCAAAACACCAGTACTTGCTTTGGATGTTTGGGAACATGCATATTATCTCAAGTACCAGAACAAAAGACCGGATTACATTGAAGCATTTTTCAAAGTAATTAATTGGGAAAAAGTAAATGAATTATTCAAGGAAGCAAGGCAATAATTGCCTTGCCCAAAAAATTTTTTTAATAAGTAAAAGTAAGCTTTATATTGAATTGTTTCCTAATTTTACTGCAAACTACTTGGGGGTTAAACATGAAATTATTCCTTGATTCAGCTATATTAAGCGAAATTGAATATGTATACAGCATGGGTATTTGTGATGGCATCACAATGAACCCAAGTCTTGTGAAAAAAGCAGTTGATAAGTTAAAAGAAAAAGGCGAACACGTGAGCCTTGAAGGTTACATAAAAAAAGCACTTAAGATTGCAAAAGGAACTCCAGTAAGCCTTGAAGTTACTGCACGCGACACTGCAGGAATGATTGTTCAAGGAAAAAGACTTTTTAAAAAATTTAATCCGACTGCAAGAAATGTTTACATTAAAGTTCCTGTCAATACAAGTTTTCCAGAAGAGAAAGGAAAGGAGTTTGACGGAATTCTTGCAATAAAAGAATTGAGAAAAGCGAAAATACCAGTAAATTGTACTCTTGTTTTTACTCCTGAACAAGCTCTTTTGGCTGCAAAAGCAGGCGCGAATTTTGTAAGTCCGTTTGCAGGAAGAATTGATGATCTCCTGAGAAAGGAAAACAAAATGAAATTTGACAAAAGCGATTATTTTCCAATTGAAGGGCTTTCAAAAGGAAAACACCTCGATGATAACGGAATAGTTTCGGGCGTGGATTTAATTGCACAGACCGCCGAAATATTCAGAATACATGGAATCAAATCAGAGGTACTTGCAGCATCACTTAGGAATGCACGCCAAGTAAGGGAATGTGCACTTGCAGGAGCCGATATTGCAACAATGGGATTTGAAACATTCAAGGAAATGGCAACTCATAAACTGACAATGGATGGCATGGTGAAATTCACCGAAGATTCCCCAAAAGAATATGATGACTTGGTTTAGGTGTTTGAATGAAAATAGGTTTTATTGGTTTGGGAAGAATGGGAGGCCGAATGGTTTCCTTATTGCTGGAAAAAAAACACAAAGTTGTTTTGTACGCAAGGCACCCGAAATCAATGAATCCATTTATAAAAAAAAGTGCAATTGGAACAAAAAGTTTTGAAGAATTTTCCAAAAAACTTGGCAAAGAAAAAATTGCGCTCCTAATGGTTCCGCATGGCAATCCAACGGATGAAGTAATTGCAGGCATTGAACCGTTTTTTTCAAAAGGCGACATCATAATTGACGGCGGAAATTCATATTACAAAGATTCTATTGAAAGAGGAAAGACACTTGCAAAAAAAGGAATTTATTTCCTAGATGTAGGCACGTCCGGCGGTTTGCTTGGAGCAATGAATGGCGCTTCAATAATGGTTGGCGGAAACAAAAAAGCATTCAAAAAAGCAGAGCCTATTTTCAAAAGCCTTGCAATGAAAAACGGCTATGAGTACATGGGGCATAGCGGCGCAGGGCATTTTGTAAAAATGGTTCATAATGGCATTGAATATGCTTGGCTTCAGTCCCTTGGCGAGGGTTTCAGAATCCTTGAAAAAAGCGATTATAACCTTGACCTCAGAAAGGTTACAAAAATATACAAAAACGGGTCAGTAATCAGAAGCTGGCTTATGGATTTGCTTTATGATGCCATGCAAAAGGATCCAAAATTAAAAAAGCAATCAGGAGTTGTAGGCGGCGGAAGCACAGGAAACTGGACACTAAAAACAGCACGGGAAATGAACCTTGATTTTGAAACATTAGAAGTTGCGATGAACGCAAGAGAAAAATCATTTAAGAATCCTGATTTTTCAGGCAAAGTTGTTGCTGCATTAAGATTTGGTTTCGGCGGACACATACCGCCAAAAAAATAATGCGTTAAAGGAGTTTATAATGTTAAAAGAAATCCACTGCTTAACACAAAACGAGTTAAGTAAAAGGGCGGCAGGGCAAATAGCAAAAATTGTTCAGAAAAATAAAGGTAAAATATCAATTGCGTTCCCTGGAGGAAGGTCAGTTACAGGAATTCTAAAAGAACTTGCTTCAAAAAAAATAAACTGGGACAAAACCGAATTTTTTCTTACAGATGAACGAGTTGTTTCAAAGGAAAGCGATGAAAGCAACTTTTTGCAATTCAAAAAACTTTTTTTGAACAAAATAAATAAAACAAATGAAATGTATACTGAAGATATTAATACAAAAAATTTCAATTCAGATTTTGAAAAAAGAGCAAACGGAAAAATAGATTTAATTATCCTAGGCACGGGAGAAGATGGGCATATTGCTTCATTGTTTCCAAAGAATAAAGCACTTGCAAATACTGAAAAAGGATATATTGCAATAAAAGATTCGCCAAAACCACCAAAAGAAAGGATAACACTTTCCCCTGAAACAATTGGCGTGGCAAAAGACATAATACTTATTTTCGTAGCACCTGAAAAAAAACAAGCATATAATAATTTTATTGAAAAAAACAAATCTGTTTCAGAATGCCCTGCAAAAATAGCATTAAAAGCAAAAAACATTTTTGTATACACGGCGTTTGGTGATTAATTGATTGATAATTTTAGTATAATTGTTCTTGGAGCAACAGGCGATCTTGCTCAAAAAAAACTTTTTCCTGCAATACTCAGACTTATTGGAAATAAAAAAATAGGGGAAAATTTTTCAATCATTGGTGCGGCAAGAAAAAGCATTCAGAAAGAAGAATTCTTAGAGCATCTAAAAAAAAGAACTGATTTCAAAAGAGTTACAAGCTGGGAAATATTTGAAAAGCATTTTAATTATCAAAAACTTGATTTCGAAAATGAAGGTGATTTTGCGTTTCTTTCGGAAAAACTTTCAGAATTGGAAAAAACACACAACACAAAAAGGAACAGGCTTTTTTATCTTGCAACATTGCCAGAACACTTCAGGAGTATTGCATTAAACCTGAAAAAACACAAACTTACCGATGAAAAAAATAACTGGTGCAGGGTTGTTTTCGAAAAACCATTTGGCGAAGACCGTACAAGCGCAAAAAAACTCAATGATGATCTGAAAAAAGTTTTCAATGAAAACCAGATTTACAGAATAGACCATTACCTTGGAAAGGAACTTGTTCAGAACATTGCGATTTTGAGGGCTGCAAATAGGGTTTTTTCCCCACTTTGGAATAAGGAAAATATTGACCATATACAAATTAACCTTGTAGAGGATTTCGGAGTTGAAACAAGGGGAAATTTTTATGATAAAGAGGGTGCACTTCGTGATGTCGGACAAAATCACATGCTACAATTATTGTGTTTAACTGCAATGGAAATCCCAAAAAAATTTAATGAAAAATACATTAGAGATGAAAAAATGAAAGTGCTTAAATCACTTTCAAAACCAACAAAAAAAGACATTGTGCTTGGCCAATATGAAGGTTTCTCAAAAGAAAAAGGAGTAAATGCAGAATCGAAAACCGAGACTTTTTTTGCAATGAAATTATTAGTGAACAATAAAAGATGGAAAGGAACGCCCTTTTTCATAAGATCGGGAAAAAACCTTGGGCATAAATTTGCATCAGTATATGTGCAGTTCAAAGAACCTAATCAAAGCATGTTTGAAAACCAAAATTTAAATCACAATTATTTACTTATTCAAATACAACCTGATGACGGTATTCTTGTACAACTTAATGGTAAATCCCCTGGAGAAAAACTAAAAGTTAATCCTGTAAAAATGACTTTTTGTCATAAATGCGCATTCGGAATTAATACTCCTGAAGCATACGAAACACTTATCCATAATGCTCTTGAAGGAGATCAAAGCGCATTTATAAGATCTGATGAAATTGAAGAATCTTGGAAACTCATTGATGAAATTAAAAAACTTAAAACCCCAGTACAAAAATATTCTAAGGGGTCATTCGGACCTAAAAAATCAGAGGCCTTAATGCCAAAAGGAACAAAATGGTTTAACAAAAGTGAAAATGTATTTCAAGGAATATAATTCAAAAAAAGAATGTAAAAATCTGAAAAGGGGTTATATTTTTTTCAGGAAATCGATTGCTAACCTTACACCAAAACCTGTGCCATCCTTTGGCTGGTAATCTTTTGACTCTTCAATCATTCCAGTGCCTGCAATATCAATGTGTACAAAAGGAACATTATTAACGAACTTTGAAAGGAAAACTCCACCGTAAATACTTCCATTATTTCTTGTTTTGTTCACTGACCTGAGATCTGCTCTTTCGCCATTAGTTTCTTCAATGTACTCTTCAAAAGAAGGAAGCCTCCAAACTCTTTCATAAGTATCAATACCTGCTTTGTACATTGCATCAGCAAATTTTTCATTGGTTGAAACCATTCCCGCACAATATGATCCAAGGCAACTAATTACATTCCCTGTAAGAGTTGAAAATTCTACAATAACTTCAGGATTGTATTTTTTTGAACCAAAAGACAATAGGTCTGCAAGAACAAGGCGTCCTTCAGCATCAGTATTGAGATTTTCAACAGTAAGTCCTGAGTATGATTTTATTACATCTCCCGGCCTATAAGATTCAGAATCAACAAGGTTCTCAACACAACCAATTATTCCAACAATATTTTTTTTGATTTTCAATTCAGAAGCACTTTTCATTATTGCAATCACATTTGCAGCGCCAGCCATGTCCATGCGCATATCCTTTATACTCACACCAACTTTGATATTAAGTCCACCAGAATCAAAAGTAACTCCCTTGCCTGCAAAAAGAATATTCTGGTCATTTTTATTACCGCCTTCATATTCAAATATTATTACCCTTGGATCAACACTTGCGCCTTTTGAAACATTAAGCAGTAAATTGAAACCAAGTTTTTTTAACTGATTTTCTCTCAGAACAGTAACTTTAATGTCCTTTGATTTTGCAATTTTCCTTGAATAATATTCGAAAAATTTTGGAGTAACAACGTCACTGTTTTCTGAAACAAGATCACGCGCAATGAAAACATTCTGGCACACTTTAAGTGTTTCATTCAATGTTACTGAAAACTTTTTTGCGCTCATTGGAAAAGAAATTTCTTTTACTCTGAAAACTTTTTTTTCAGGATCAGTTTTGTATTTATCAAAAGAATAATTTGCAAGATAAGCGCCTTCGAGTATCGCATTTATTGTTTTTTCAGAAATGGATCCGCAGGAGAAATGAATTTTTGAAATCCTGTAAAAGCTGGCTGTTTTGACTGCTTTTGCCGCCGCACGCCTGTAATAATCATCAATTACCAAAGCCTTATCCCCAAGGCCTATCAAAATAAGGTTTTTTTCAGGAAAAAAAATAGAATCAAATTTTTTGCCAGTAAATGAATCAGGCACCTTATGAGCGTTTTTCTGGCCTAAAAAAAGGAATTCTACTGCAATAGAGTTTTTTGGCGAATCGGTAAAAGATAGTTCTTTCGGCATGAATAATTGAGGATTAAGAAAGTTTTTAAGGGGTTACACTGAGTCTTTTCCGGTAAATTCCTCATAATGAACTTCCTTAACAACTCGTGGTTCTTCAAAGAATTTCTTATAATACGGTTTATACCTAAATCGCCTTGGCAAATTAATCAAAAATACTGCCCCCCTATTTTTGTGTATTCCGCCAATTGGTGGTTTTTCCTCATCTTCCTGGTAAAAACTTAAGTGTTCATTCTCATTGAGTTGTGCATAAATTTCCTCAACTACATCACTACTGGTTTCCAAGACTTCATCATCTTTTTTCCTGAGCTCTTCTGATTGATCTCCAGGCAATTCAAGTTCAAGAATTTCTTGGAGAACTTTTTCAAGAATATTTATGCAAGTAAGTGAAATTTTATTGTAAGTTGCAAGAGTTATTTTATCCCTTAAAAATTTTGTTTTGGTGCGCTCATACTGTGCCACGAAAACATCTTTTTTCACAAGAAGTGCTTCAAGCATATTGCTTTCAGAATCAAGTTCAAGATTTGTTCTTGCTGCTTCAAGAAGAATTTTTTTATCAAGTTCCTCAATTTTTGAATCCCATAACGCCATTCCTGAAAAATCTGTTTTTGGCTGAAGCTTTTTCACAGGAGTCTGCTGAACAGGTTTTTCTTCCCTGAGCATATCCCACAGAGATTTTTTGGAAAGAACTGAAAGACAAACAGTAAGGCAGTGGGTTTTTAGTTCCTTCAAAGGATCCCTGAGTCTTTGTTTTAACCTGCCTCTTATTGTATCTTCATCCACAAGAAGAACTCCGCCAAGGTAGAGGTTTTTTGCACGTGCAACTGAAAACATTGCTGAAACATCATTGTCAATTACAAGCGCCCGTGATTTAATCAAATCCTTGGTTTTACGCACTTTTGAAAACGGTGCATCTGTCGTCCAGGTTAAACCGATTTTTGATTTCAAAGATTGTGCCCTGAACCCATCTTTGATTGCTTTTACAAGATCAATGTTTCCTATAACTTGCTTTGCAGGTTTCAAATAATGAAAACTTGTACCTTCATCTCGCACTGCCCTTGAAGGCAAAACAATTGAACCTGCTTTTATTGTTTCATCAACAGGTCTTGCATATGAAAGATAAACAAAATTTTCAGCACCTGCCTTTGAAAGATCCTCAAGATTTGCAGCAGCGGCACTTGCACCATAAAAGTAATAACTCAAACCGAACTTTTGGCTTTTCTCTTCAAATTCATAAAGAGGGAAAGTTGCTTTCCATTCCTTAATGCGCTTTGCCTTAAATTTGGATATTGCCACCTTAAGCAAGTCTTTTGAACCAACAAGAAGCACATTTTTTGGAATTGAAATATCAGGCATCTCAAAATGAAGTAAAAAGGAGTATTTATAGGTTGTGTCAAGATTTATTTACACTTGATTTACGCAATTTTCTTAAAAGAAAGGATTTCAATTTTGTGGATTCATGACCCTCTATAATACCCCATTTTACAAAATTCTCTATGGTTTGATTAATCCAAAGATTCTTGAATCCTTGTGTTTGTTCGCCAGGAAAAACAATTTGTTGTCTTTCATATTCAATAACTGAAGCACCTTCTATACTCAAACCATTAGCAGCATATGTCTTGCCTTGACCCCATTCAAGTTTTTTTTGTCGCCCAGCTTTTGATTTGCCAATAAGATGAGCCATAGCAACATAAAGCTCCTCGGGTTTATTTTTATCCCAATTAATTTTATGTTCTTCAGCTCTTTTTACTAAAAGCCCAAAAACAGGGACTTTGGGAACACCTGGAAATTTTCGCATAAATAATTAAAGATTCAGTTCTTTTTAGCTTTTGTTTTTTTACTAAATTTAAGATCATCAAGTGCCTTGAAAATTACAAGCGGGAAAACAATTGATGCCTCACCATGAACAGTAACTGCATTTGCCGTGCCTTTGAGCTTGCCCCAGCTTCTTGCCTCATCTGTGCTTGCACCACTAGCGCTTCCTGAATACGGCGAAGCAGTAGTTATGTAGACTGCATAGTCCATTCCGTCACGAAGGATGCTTGAAAGTATTGCATAGTGCTTAGGAACTCCGCCTCCAAGAACAATGCAACCAATTTTTTTGTAATCAAAAAACTCATTAATAATTGCATTAAGATCCTGAACACAATCAACCTTGAAATCCGGGTGCTCCATCTGGAATGACGCAAGCTGTATCCCAAGCGCTCCATCCATTATTGCAGGGCAATGAATTTCAACATTATTTTTGTAAGCCTGATACAAAATAGAGTTTTTGTCCTTCACATTTTTTCCAAGTTCGCGAATTACCTCAGCAGAAGTCCATATTTTTTTCCCAGCATACATCTTCTCAAGTATAGGGCGCACGTTTTTTTCAAAATCAATGTACGAATCAGTAGGAATGTAAATGTTACCCACCCTATTGAGACCTTTTGCAGAAAGCTTTGTGTCATTAACATGATACTCTCCAATAACAAATTTGTTTCCATGCGCCTTTATGAAATCCTCTTCAATAGAGCCGACTGTTGTTATTACAACATCAACAAATTTCATTTCAATAAGCTGGGCAAACAAACCTCTTAATCCGGAAGTTACCATATTTGAAGTGAAAGTAAAAACAATTTTCGCATTGTCCTTTTTCATTTCCTTAATAAGTTCAACAGCGCGGTGAACCTGAATACTTTGAAATCCAAGCCTATCAAAATCACCAACAAGATCCTTAACCTTCATATCAGGTTTATAGCGGAGATCCTCAATTTTGTCCCAAACTTCCTTCATTTAATCACCTTTGTATTTTTTGCAGTTCCATCGAGCTCTTCTAAGAGGCGAAGATGGAACGCTCCGCCGCCGAGAGCAGTCGGCGTTTCCCAGACTTCCTTCATTTAATCACCTTTGTATTTTTTGCAGTTCCATCGAACTCATTGTAAAAACTCACCATATTATTGCTTGCAAAATCAATCATGAAAATATAGGCGCCTGCATTATAAAACACTAACTTGTCGCCCTCTTTTACCTCGCCAATCGGCTTGTCCTTGAAATAAACATCTAATGTACAAGGAGAATTACCATAAACATTATACTCCAATTCCTTTTTGCGCTCAACCGCATTCATGCAAGGCAGCTTAATTTTCGAAATTGGAGTATCAAGATAGGAATTGTAAACAGAGGTATTAAGCCAGACATCTTTGCCTTTTACAAGCATTACTGATGCGACAAGCACAACGCACGAAGCAACAATAATCCTGCCGGGCTCAAGGATAACAGTATAATCCGATAAGGATGCAAATGTATTTTTCACGCGATCAAGCACAAGGAGACCATCAAGACCGCTTTTGTTGTATTCAACAGGAAACCCCGAACCGATGTTCACAAACTCGATTTTTATTCCCGCTGATTCGAGCTCCTTTATGAGTTTTAGCGCTTTTGCAATGTATGATTGCCAAATGAACACCTCAGTATTCTGGGTTTTCACATAGAATGCGATTCCCACAAGCTCCGCTTTAGAATATTTTTTTGCAACCCTAAGCAAGTCTTCCTTTTGGAATGAAAATGTATGCTCTTTTACAACAAGATCAATATCTGCAACAAAGCACACCTTTTTCTTGGCGTGCTTTTCAATGAACCCCAAAAACTTTTCATGCCCAAGCGCAAAAAAACCAAAACCCATTTCCAGATAAGTTCTGATGTCCTTTTCAGTATAGAGCGGCTGGTTCACAAGGCACCTTTCAGGAGAAACTCCATGGCTTATAATGAGCTTTGCCTCATTGACACTTGAAATAACAAAATTTGCGCCAAGGCCCTTGAGCGTTTCAATCACAAAAGGGTACTTGTTTGTTTTCAATGAATAATAAACCTTATTTTTCTCAAAAATCTCATCAAATTTAGCCGTAACCTTTTTGTATGAAAGCTGAAGCTGCTTTTTTGAAAACACAAATTTGGGTGTTTCAAGAGCATTTAAATCAACGCCCGAAAAGTGCAGTTTTTTGTCAATGTAAGTTAATTCTTCAATCATAAAAATCACTAAAATTTATTGTTATTATAGGTCTAAAAAATAGTATTAAATTGGCAAATCCAATTTTATAACTGAGTTAAAATATCTCATTAATAATCACTTGAATAATTAATATCCGTGCGGAATTCTTTAAAAAGGTTGCCAATTATAATAAATCATATGGACAGAGACAAAGTAATTGCAGGAGTCCTGGTTGTTTCACTTATTTTCTTATTTGTGGCACTTATAGGAGTTGTCGGCCTTACAGGATTAGTGCTCTATGTTACAGCACCCGCCGCAACAGCTGATTCAACACCAATAATCAACGCAATTGATAACACCACAAATACAGGCACAAATACGAATACAAACATTAATACAAATACCAATACGAATACCAACACAAATAATGATTCCGATAATACAACAACCAATAATGATCCTGATCCAGTATGCGGTAATGGTGTCCTTGAGGGAGATGAGGTTTGTGAAGCAGATTCAGACTGCGGAAGCAATGAAGTTTGCAATGCAAGTTGTGCTTGTGAAACAAAACCGCCGACACTTTCAGTACTCGATGACCTTGAAGTCGATTCATTAAACTTTGTTCCAATTTGCATTGAATTTGACGGCGAAAAAGGAATAGGGGTTTCACAGATAATCCTGAAAAATACAGGTTCAGATATTTTTGATTATTCGGGCGGGCTTACAATTACCTCAGAGACAGATTCTGAAATTGACAGGGTTCTTATAGCAGGCACAAAACTTGGAGATCTTTCAATAAAGAAAGACGCTACTGAATGGCTTTATTTAAATAAAACAACAAGAACCGAAAAGTTCCTATACATTGGAAGCAGCACAGGAGATGTAACAATAAAAATCCAATTTAGCGGTGACAGGTACATCGAGTATACGAAAAACCTGAGGAGCCAGGATTTTGCAACAGTACACTGCGAATAAAGCAGGATAAATTATTATACCTAAAACCCATCTTTAATACAAGAGACTTTTTTATGGAACCAAAAAACTTTCTTTTCATGTCCCTAGATAACCTAATAGGGGACATAACCTGGAGAGTAAAACAAGAAGGGCATAATGTAAAGTATTATGTTAAGGCAAAATCTGAAAGAGATGTAACATCCGGCTTTGTGGAAATGGTTGATGACTGGAAAAAGGAAGTCGACTGGGCAGATGTAATTGTATTTGATGATGTACTAGGGCAAGGCACAATTGCAAAAGCATTAAGGGATAAGGGCAAAGCAGTTGTAGGCGGAACCCCATATACTGATAAGCTTGAGGATGATAGGGCATTCGGACAAAATGAACTCAAAAAAGCAGGAATAAATGTTATTCCGCACTGGGAGTTCACTTCATTTGATGATGCAATAGAATTCGTTAAAAATAACCCTGGCAAGTATGTGCTAAAACCAAGCGGAGAGGCACAGAACCTTAAAGGATTATTGTTTGTAGGCGAGGAGGATGACGGGAAAGACCTTATACAGGTTCTTGGCGATTACAAAAAAGCATGGGCAAAAAAGATACCTGCTTTCCAATTACAAAAAAGAATTACAGGAGTTGAAATTGCAGTAGGGGCATTCTTCAACGGAAACGAATTCATTTACCCTATTAATGTCAATTTTGAACATAAAAAACTCTTTCCCGGAAACCTCGGACCCTCAACAGGAGAGATGGGCACAGCAATGTTCTGGAGCGACCCGAACAAAATATTCAATCAAACCCTGAAAAAATTTGAAAAAAAACTTGCGGAAGAAAAATATGTTGGATACATTGATTTGAACTGTATTGTTAACGGAAACGGAATATACCCTTTAGAATTCACTTCAAGATTTGGATATCCGACAATCTGCATACAACAGGAAGGCATAGCCATGCCGATAAGCCAGTTCCTTTATCAGCTTGCAACAGGCACATTAAAAAAATTCAATACAAAAAGCGGATTCCAGGTAGGCATAAGGATAGTTGTTCCGCCTTTCCCTTTCACAGATAGGGAAACATTCCTCGTTAAATCAAAAGACTCCATTATTGTTTTCAAAAAAGGAAAAGAAGGAATTCATTTTGAGGATGTAAAACTCGTTAACGGCGAATGGGTTGTGACAGGAAACTCCGGAGTTGTGCTTATTGTGGTCGGTACCGGTTACACAATGAAACAGGCACAACAGCAAGCTTACAATAGAATAAAGAATGTTATAATCCCGCACATGTATTACCGCACTGACATTGGCGATAGATGGTTCGAGGATTCTGACAGACTGCACAATTGGGGATACCTTAGAGAAGGATAATTGCAAAAAAAACCCAGGTGAAAAAAATTGGAATTTCAAAAAGTAGAAAAAGACGAATTCAGTTACTGGGTTTGGCTTGACGAGGATTATCTGCCATACATTAACCCTACCGAAGAGGACATTAAAAATGCGCCAAAGCCCCTGCTCTTAAGGGACATTAACCCTAATTCAAAAATAGGTTTTGAAACACAGGATCCGGAATCATACTCAAACACAATTACCTTAAAAAATTCTTTTGAGGAACTTGACATTGACTCTGATTTGCGCAAGGACCTCAAAAGAATTGAAAAGAAAAACGAGCAAATAAAAATAATTGCCAATGAACCTGATGCCCTTGAGAAAAGCAAACACTGGTTTATCCAGCAATGGGATGAACCTTTGGATGAATTAGAAAGAAGACTCTTTGTATGGAAATCAAAAGTATACACTGTAA
>PCWY01000027.1 GCA_002762975.1 Candidatus Diapherotrites archaeon CG11_big_fil_rev_8_21_14_0_20_37_9
AAGTGCTCGCCTACAACCTCGAACTAATCGGACGCAAAATAAAGGTCTGGCTCTTTATATTTCAAACCACAATTCTACACCGCCCATGAAACCGATAGCTACTAATACCAAAATAATCGTTATTACCACAAAAAGTATTTCAAAAATAGCGTAAGCGTACCCCCCCCCCCGCCAATCCTGATTTTGTTGGGAGTGGAATGCAGAACTTCATTAGTCAGCGGTTTTTCCTCCAAATCTTTAGCTTCACTTAAAGGCACCTCAAGAGTGATTGGAAAAGAATTCCCACATCAGTTGCACTTCCAATTAACACTGGAACCAAAAGCCTCTAACACAGTGTTTGAATTGTCTGTATGGATATCCGCACTATTACAAATAGGACAAACATCAACAAATTTCTCTTTAACCATAAAAAATGTAATAAAAATCAAAATATAAATGTTACAATCCCACAATAACAATATATTCTATACTGCAACCAAAATTATCTTTACCAACACCCCAACTAAATCCTGCTTTCAACGCTAATGTATATATTCTTTAATGCACTAATTCTGGCATGCAATCAGTTATTCTTGCCGCAGGAAGGGGCATTAGGCTAAAACCAATCACGGATGAAATACCAAAATGCATGGTTGGCATAAAGGGTGTGCCACTGCTTGAAATTTTAATGCAAAAACTCGCAAACAGCGGAATCGGAGATTTTAACCTTGTTGTCGGATACAAAAAAGAAATAATTGAAGAACACTTCGGAAAAGAATTTGAAGGAATTAAAATAAAGTATTTTGTGCAAAGCGAACCCAAAGGGACTGCGCATGCGCTGAGCCTTGTGGAAAAACACATTAATGAAAAATTCCTGCTTACAAACAGCGATGTGATTGTCCCTGAAAATAATTACAAAAAAATGCTGGAAACAGATGAATTTGAAAAACTTGATGCACTTGCATTATCAAGAAAAGTGAATGACCCTTGGAGATACGGCGTTCTGAAAACCGAACAGAAAAAAATAATTGATATAATAGAAAAGCCTTCCCCAGGAAATGAACCAAGCAACCTTGTAAGCACAGGAATTTACAGATTTAAAAAAGATATTTTTGAAAGCATCAAAGAAATAAAATTATCCCAAAGAGGAGAATATGAACTTGTAGATGCAGTAAAAAATTACATCACTAAAGGAAAAATAGTTGAAAGCCTTCTATGCGAAGGAGAATGCCTTGACATAGGAACAATTGAAGACCTTGAAAAAGCAAATGAAATTGAAAGCGAATTCCCAGAATAATTAGGTTTTGAATGACTGTCCAGGTTTCAGGATTATTGGAATTGTTTTTAGAATACTTTTTTCAATCCTTGTTTTGAAATCGTTCGGATCCGCCAAAATTGTTTCGAAAGAATTGTAATGCATTGGAATTGCATAGGTCGGCTTCATTGTTTTGGTTGCCCTTACTGCATCAATAATATCCATTGTAGATGAACCGCCTATCGGAAGCAATGCGACATCGGTTTTTATCTGGGAAAAACTGTCAGTAAGAGCAGTATTTCCCGCAAAGAAAACTTTTTCACCATCTTTAGCAAGAAGATAACTCAAAGGATAAAAAGAGGACGGGTAATGCGATGACATTACTTCAACATCCACCCCACGCATGGAAAATTTATCGCCAACTTTAACATTGTGTTTTAATGCAGGATTCAGATCAAGTTCATTGAGAACGGATTCATGGCCAACAACAACCGCGCTTTCTTTTGACGCGAGAGCCTGGACAAATTTCTTGTCAAAATGATCAAAATGCTCATTGCTTATGCAAATGAAATCAACATTTTTCATTGCCAACGCATCTTTTGGAAACTTGACGCAAGGCTTGAAAGTGTTGTCACCTTCAGGAACATTCACGAAAGGATCCATCACAACATTCACACCCTGAAAAGAAATTTTAAAATAAGAATGCCAAAGGAACTGAACTTTCATCTAATCACATAAAGAGTAAATCGTCTAGGTATATAAACACGCGGTCTGCAATTTTCCGCAAACAAAAACCAAAGCAAATGCAAAAGAAAAAATTTAACTATCCCTGAATCGTATTAATATAACATGAAAAATCAGAAAGCCACAATTATTTTTTTCATTATGCTGCTTGCCGGAACAGCAAGCGCACTGAACACCGACCACCTTACAATTGAAATCGCGTTGGATAATCAAGGAAGCGCAACTATAACAGAAAATTATTTACTTTCTTTTGTAAGCCCTTTTGAGGAAAGAAGTTTCCGCGATCTTGCGCTTGAAAATTCATCGAATCTTTTGGCATGGCAATCACAACTGGAATTTTTCTTCCCGCACTTTGAAAGCATTGCGGGAAACAGCAGATCGACCACTTCAATAACATACGATGAAAAATCAAAAACAATTATCCTGAGATACATATTAAAAGAAAAATTCGCGAGAATAATAAGCAAGGAACAACGGTCCGATTCTTTTGTGATTGACCAAAAGCAATGGAGCGCGTTCAAAGAATCAGGGTCAATTGTGATTCCTGAAAACACGACCGTAAGGCTTCTTTTTCCGGCAAACACTGAAATCGATTCAGATAAACTTCCAAGCAACGCAATTGTGGAAGGAAACATAATAGAGCTGAGCGGGATACAAAGCAACTTCATAAACGTGGAATACAAAATCGCAAAACCTATTTTACCGGGAAGCGATGATCTTTTTGAAAACATTACAGGGATATACACAATTGCAATCCCAATATTGATAGTGATTCTTTTGATAGGATATGTGAAAAGAGAGGACATTGAGTCAAAAGTTGAAAATTATCTTGTGGCACACTCTGAAGTCAATTTCAGGGAACCTGAAGAAGAGCTTGATTTCGATTTGGATAAATAATCAGAATTTTCTGTGTTTTTTAATTTCCTTGTGGGCTACGCCCTGGAATTTTATTGAGAGTTTTTTGAGCACATTCTGTACGCTATAATCATCAGTTATTACAGTGAACTTTTCACCTCGTTCCCTGAATTCGATTGCAAGAGCAAGAATAGATGAATCGGCCTCGCCCATTTCAGTACCTGATTCAGCACATTTATCAAAAGTTTTTTGCAGCGAAACCGGGCAGGGATCCTGTATTGTGAGCAAACCTCGGGTATAAGCATTTTCTGCAAGTGCTTTTGACCTGAAATCCCGCCATTCGGCAAAAACAAGGGAAGTTGTATAATATTTATCCTTGGCACTGAACTCAAAAACCTCATTATTCAGCAATGCCGCGGCATCCAATATGAAAATCATAGAAAGCTTTAACCTTCAATAGTTTTTAATTTTAATCATACACAATAAATACTGTGGTTAAATGAATATTAACACAAAAATAGCCTCATTAAGCGATATTGAAAAATCAGCACTTAAAGTGCTTTCAAAAGAACCTATGACGGCTGAAGCAATTGCCGAAAAAGCAGGAATGAATACTGATTCTGCAAGAAGAGCAATAAACTGGCTTGCTGAAAAAGGCTTTGCAACAATAAATGAAAAATCAAATAAAAAACTCATTCTAAGTGAAGAAGGAAAAAAAGCACTTAAAAATGGTCTTCCTGAAACAAGAATGATTACTGTCCTTTCAGAAAAAGGCAAGACAACATTTTCAGAAATAGAAAAAAACAGGTTTACAAAACAAGAATTTAATATTGCACTTGGAATAAACAAACGAAAAGCATTTGTCGTAATAATCAAAGAAGCACAGCCAATGCTTGAACTTACTGAAGTTGCAAAAGAATTCACAGGAAAACCTGACGAAAATGAAATTGCACTAAAAGAAATCTCTGAAAAAGGAAAAACCGAAAACATGGAAGCAACAAAAACGCTTATCGAAAGAGGCATAGTTACAGAAAAAGAAGAAAAAGAAAGATTTGTCTACATAAATGATGATGGGGATAATGCCCGCAGCTCAAGTGAATTCAGCACCGAGAGAAAATACAATATTTTTGACCCAGTGCCTGAACTCAGCATAGGAAAAAAACAGCCATACATCCAGTTCCTGAACATAATCAGGAGAAAACTCACTGAATTAGGATTTAAGGAAATGGAGTCGCCGCTTATAGTGCACGAATTTTACAATTTTGATGTGCTTTTCCAGCCACAGAATCACCCTGCAAGAACATGGACTGACACTTACCAACTCAAGAACCCAGTAAAAGGAATTCTTAAGGATAAAGAAAAAATAAAGGCAATTAAAGCAGCACATGAAACCGGCGGAGTTTCAGCATCATCAGGGTGGAAATATAATTGGTTTGAAGAAATAGCGGAAAAGGTGATGCCCGCGGCGCACGGAACAGCGCATAGCGCAAGGCAATTAACCAAAGGAGTCACAATACCTGGAAAATATTTTGCAATAGCACGATGCTATAGACCAGATGTACTTGATGCAACACATTTAATTGAATTCAACCAGACTGAAGGTTTCATTGTCGGAGAGGATTTAAATTTCACGCATTTGCTTGGCATTCTTGAACAGTTTGCAAAAGAAATTGCAGGCGCAAAAGAAGTAAAATTCTACCCTGATTATTACCCCTTCACAGAACCATCTGTTCAGCTTAGCGCAAAGCACCCAAAACTCGGGTGGGTTGAACTGGGCGGAGCAGGAATGTTCAGACCTGAAATACTTGAAAATCTTGGAATAAAAGGACAGGCAATTGCATGGGGAATAGGCATTGACAGGCTTGCAATGTTCAAACTCGGAATTAATGATATAAGATACTTATTCAGCGATGATTTAAACTGGCTTAGAAAAACGCCACAGGTGAAATGATGATTAAAAAAACAGTAAAAGCAAAGACAGGCGAATCGGCAGGCGTCATGGCTGCTAAAATCCATTTAGCCTCCAATGCGCAACTTAAACAAATAGCGGTTTCAAGCGCAAGAGAATTAGTTAGGTTAAGAATTTTGAACAAAGATACTACAAAATAAAATAAGGGGAAAATTAAAAAAATTGACAAAGCTGGAAGGAGCTGAACTGGAACAATTTATTAGCCATGTTTCAAAGAATAATTAGGAGGATATTATGCCGACACTGGAAGTAAGCAAAAAGGATCTTGAAAAGCTTGTTGGAAAAAAACTTTCCGAAAAAGAGATTGAAGAACACCTGATGTTTGTAAAAGGAGAAATTGACGGACAGGACGGAGACACGCTTAAGGTTGATGTGAAAGAAACAAACCGCCCTGATTTATGGAGCACTGAAGGAATTGCAAGAGAAATAAAAGCAAGAACAGGAAAGGAAAAAGGAATTCCGAAATATAAAACAACAAAATCAAAGCTTACTGTAAACATCGAAAAATCCGTGAAGGAATCAAGACCATTCACTGTTGGCGCCGTCCTTAAAGGAGTAAAGATAACTGATGAACTCCTTATTCAGCTGATTCAGCTGCAGGAAAAAGTAGCCATGACATTCGGAAGAAAAAGAAGAGAGGCCGCAATAGGAGTTTATGATTTTGACAAAATAAAAGGAAATATACGCTATTATGGCGCAGACCCTAGAACGAAAAAATTTGTTCCGCTTGAATTCAAAGTTGAAATGGATTTGGATGAAATACTTGAAATGCACCCAAAGGGAAAAGAGTACGCGCATCTCCTCAAAGGAAAAAAGCTTTACCCAGTATTTGAAGACGCTGAAGGGAACGTGCTTTCAATGCCCCCTGTGATAAATTCTAATTATTCCGGAAAAGTTACACAAGAAACAAAAAATCTTTTTGTTGAAGTAAGCGGATTTAACCTCGAGACAATAAACATTGCACTTAACGTAATGGTAATGGCAATAGCCGACAGAGGCGCAAAAATAGAAACTGTTACAATAACAGATTCAAACGGCAAAAAATATGTTACTCCTGATTTTGGCAGGAAAAAAATAAAAATCGGGATTGATTACATAAACAAAATAACCGGGCTGAAGCTCAGCGAAAAAGAGGCAACAAAGTTATTGCAGAATGCAAGGTATGAAGTGAAGAAAAAAGGAAAGTTATTTGAATTAGAATATGGAAATTACAGGAATGACATTTTGCATCCAATTGATGTTGTAGAGGACATCCTCATAGGTTATGGGTATAACAGCATAAAAACAAACAAACCTGAAATGAGCGTAGTAGGTTTTGATAATCCTGAAACAGCACACATTGATAAAGTAAGGGACGTATGCGTCGGAATGGGTTTGCAGGAAGTCCTTACATTCACACTTACATCAAAAGAAAAACAGTTTGAAATGATTGGCGAAAATGAAAACGGTTTTGTTGAAATATCAAACCCTGTTTCAGCCAACCGGAGCATATTCAGAAAAAATATTTACCCTGAATTACTTGAATTTTTATCAAAAAACAAACACAACGAATACCCGCAGAAAATATTCGAAGTTGGAAAAACAATAGAGCTGGATAACAGCACAGATACAAAAACAGCAGAAAAAACAAAAGTATGCGTGGTAATGGCAAACAAAGGGTATGGTTTCACGCAAATAAAATCTGTTTTTGATGCCATTTGCAAGGAAATGCAAATCGCTTGTACAATCAAAGAATCAACCAATAAAGCATTTAAAGAAGGGAAAAGTGCAGAAATTATTGGCCAATCAAAAGGAATATTCGGCGAACTGGATGAAAAAACAACCGAAGCATTCGGAATAAAACAACCAGTAATTGTGCTTGAAATGGAAATATAATCAGAATAATTTTGTCTGCGTTCCTTTAACATCCGGAGCAGGATCTTTTTCTACAGGAATTTTTTCATCAACAGAGTCAGGAAAATCAACATCAGTTACGGGCGCCTCATAAAAAAATCTTTTCGGCTTTGCTTTTGCACTTATCAACTCAGATGCCTCTGCAATAATCGACTGAACTTTTTTTGTGTCCGGTTTTGTGCCAAGCAGGAAAGCAACTTCATCCTCATTTAATTCAAAAGCTGCAGAAAGCGATACTGCTTTTTCTCTCGAAGAAAAAATAGCAGTAAGAAAAGGAAGGTCCTTTGAAATTACTTTCCTTGAAGAGGAATGTGTTTTTGCACCAATTTTTTTCCCAAGATTTTTTTTCATACTTCTCAACGAGGAAGTTTTTGAAAGCATTGAAAGAAGTTGAGGGAACTGATACATCACAAAATCGTGATAAGGGGCCTCTTTGGAAAGCGCCACGCCTTCAGCAGCAAGTTCTGAGCTGTACCTCAAAAAACCCCAATGCTGTTTCCGGTAAATTCGCCCATTGAAAATATCCGCTCTTGAAAGACGATTATATGCGAGTGCAATATCCTGCGGTTTTGAGTACTGCCTTGAAATATTTTCATCAACCCATTGAAACAAGAGATCGCTGCTTAAATCGGTTTTTGTTCTTATTTCCCTTACTTCCGAAAAACTTGTTCCTTTGAAAATTGCCTTCATAACAGAAAATACTTTTTGCTGCCTTTCCCTCGGAGAAAGAGAAGCCACATCAGCCATAGTTATTTTACCTGAAAGAGAAAGAGTCTGAGAATCTAAGAGTGCTGACCTCATGTCCCCTGAAGCATTTTTTGCAATAAGCTCAACAGCATCATGTTCATATCCAATTCCTTCTTTATCAAGAATTGCCCTTAATGCTTTTGCCATTGAAAGATAATTTATTTTTTTGAACTCAAAGGTTCTGCATACAAAACGCAGGTTAGAAATATTTCGGTTGGCAAAAATATCATTAGCAGTAAGAATTACAGGATTCTGAGATGATTTTATTATAGAACCCATTGCCGAAGCACCGCCCCTGTCCTTTCTGGCCATTGCATCAACTTCATCAATAAGAATCATTCTTCTTGAACCGAAAAATGAGGCGTTCTGCGAAGCTGCTCCAACAATTCTTTCAACAGCATCCTTTGATCTCAAATCTGAACTATTGAGTTCCACCACAGTCCAATTGAACTGCTTTGCAATAAGGTATGCAAGTGCGGTTTTTCCGGAACCTGTTTGCCCCCACAAAAGCAAAGGGGATTGTTTATCGCCTTTAGCCCATGATTTTGCCCAAGTAACTGCATTTTCAACAATCTCTGAATTGCCCGTAAATTCCCCAAAATCAGAGGGGAAATATTTCTCTGGCCAAAGGTTAACCATGCAAGAAAATAGGTAAGAAAATAATAAAAGGAACAGCGTCAGGAAAGTTCCTTCAAAAGAGAATCTTTAGGCACCCTCAAAACAAACGCTTTTGTTTTTCCCATGTTTCCCATTGAAACCTGTTTTGATTCAATGTAATTTTGCTTTTCAAGAACAGCAAGAACATCTCTTAAACGTCTTTCTTTAAGAGGTTCCTTTTTTAATGAAGAATAAACAGAATAAATTTTTCCGGAATTTATTCCAGATTCATTGGCAATTATTTTCAAAAGAATTTTTTCATCCTCATCAAGATGCTTTACTCCTTTCAGAAGCGAAACCGAATCAGCAGAATCAAAAGCTAATTGCAGATGCTGAACAGTAACTTTAGAGGCGTTTTCTTTTTCCGCGATACGACCTGCCTTAAGAAGCGCCTCAAGAGCCACACGACAATCACCGCCAAGACGAGCAGCACGCGCAGCCGCGACATCAATAACTTCCTTATCAACTGCACTCTTCACAAAAGCAACATCAACTCTCTCTGAAAGAATTTTCTTAAGCTGATCAGGAGAATAAGAATTGAAAATCAATGTATTCTGTGCAAGCGAACTCTTTACCCTTGTTTCGAGTTTTGAAGGTAATTCGATATCATTAGAAATCATTGCAATCCCTATGCTTTGCTTTTCGTATTCAACTACCCTCAACAAATCATAAAGAAGTTTTGAACTGGAAGAATTGAGCAAAAGCTGGTCCACTTCATCAAGAATAACTATCGGCACAAACCCGCATTTTCTCAATGATTCAAGCATTGTTGAAAAAATTTCATCAGTAGCAAGACCCCTGCGTGGCAAAGCCGCACCAGCAAAATTTGCAATAGCAGTAAGAATTGACGCCCTTGAATTATACTCAAAACAATTCAGGTAAAGGCTCTTTGCTCGGTCCGAATAATCCTCCAATTGCCTGAGAACAAATTTCAATGAAACTGTTTTTCCGACACCTGTTGGACCGGCAACAAAAACATTTGTTATGCGCCTTCCTTTAAGCACAGGCTCAAAACAATAAACAAGGGAATCGATCTCCTTATCCCTGTGTGGAAGCCTATCCGGAACAAAATCAGAGTAAAGGTACCTCTCATCAAGGAAAACCGAATTTTCAATATTTGACCTGGAAAAAATATTGCTTTTTGACATTGCTAATAAATTAGAATTGCGGAATTTAAAAATCGTTCCCCTACCATAAAATCCGCACCGGCAATCTACTCCTTCGAAAGGCACTTATAAACCAAAAACAAAACACTATGAAAGGCTCATTGGGAATATGTGTTTGAGTTAAGGGAACCGTACTACTTCTCGCCCCCCTCTTAACTCCCATTCACCCCATTAAAAAAAGAAAATAAAAAAATAAAGCTAAATTAAAACACTGAAATTTAGTTCTTGCTTCCCATAAGCAAGGAAACCGCAATTCCAGTTACAAATGCAACCATTGCATCAGTTTTGAAGTAACCCAATGAAAGTAGTATATCTACAGGAAACTCTGCCCAGAAAATTCCAAGCCCTATTGAAATTATTATCCCAAAAACCGAGGCAATCACCAAATGAGTAACTCCTTTCAGATAATCATGATAAGTGGTTTTAATGAAAATCAATGAGCCTAAAATAAAAACAACGAAAAAAATCATGCCTATCTCCACATTCGGCGCGGAAATGGTTCTGCTTGAAAAAACACCGAACTGCGCAATAATAACATAACTCAGAACAGCAAGGAGACTGCGGTCATCCTTAAGCGAATTCATTAGATTTTCAGTTGTTAAAGCCTGTGTTGTGTATGACTGTGGCTGTTGCAATTGAGTAGGAGTAAACCCTGGCGCACTTGGCTTTGCAGTTGCATGAGTTGCAGCATAATCATTGTCATACTCTTTAGCCAAATCAATTGGCTCAGATTGATTACTCCTTCTTGTGGAACCTGTTGCCTGCCTGAAAAGCGAACCAATAGCCACTATCAGCGAAACGGAAACAACCACAAGACCAATCAAACCAAAAATCAATGTTTGCTCAGTAAGCCCTTCGGCTGCAACTTTTTGAAAAAAATTTGTGGCAAAATAATAACCCGAAAGTGCAACTACAATGAAAAGAAAACTCCTCTTTACAATGGCAAAAAGAAAACCTGAAGTGGTGAAAATAAGTGCAAGTAAAATAAATGCAATTCCTGCAACAATAATGACTGCTGTAGGATCGCCCACCAAAGCGCCTTCAATTAACTTCTGAATATAACCTTGCAGGACCGCAATATCCAAGCCTTCAAACATGCATATAGAACGGCAATTTGAATATTAAAACTTTCCCTAAGTAAAATGAAACAATTAAAAAAGACTTGAATGGTAATATAATCATGACCGATGGCAGAATGGACAACATATTCAAAAAAGTCGAGGATTATATACTTGGCGGATTATCAAGGTTTGTCGCATTCCTGTTTTTTCTGATTGCAATAGGCGCATTTTACGGATTCATAATCGCAAGAAAAGATTCAAGTATACAAGAATACTTACTAATCGCCCCAGCACTACTCGGGATACTTGCGTATTACAGCAGAGTAATAGCCACTGCACTTTTTGCAATACTGGTAATTTTTGCAGTTATACTATAAGCGTGATTTACATGAACCAGATTCTGCTCTCAAAAAATGAATTCAAAGCGCTTTCCTCCGAAACACGAACCGAGATACTTAAAATACTGGATGAACGAAACTACACCCTTTCAGAGCTGTCAAAAAAAACAAACATGTCAGCGCCGACAATAAAGCAGCATGCAAAAATACTTGTAGACTCAGGCCTTATAGAGCTCAAAGATGAAGGAAGGAAATGGAAATATTATGAACTTACAAAAAAAGGGAAGGAAATTCTTTCAACAGGAACAAACCCGACAAACGTATTACTAATACTTTCAACGACAATTATAGGAATAGCCGCAATTGCTGTTATCTTATCAGGATTGTTTTTGCAAAATTCTGCAATGCTTGGCAATTCCGCAGCACCTATTGCGGACACTGAAAAAAGTTTTGCAGTGGATGAAACACTCCAAAAGGCAGCAATAACAGCAACAAAAGGATGTACGCCTTTATTTACAGTAGAAGCAAGCAAGGATACCGGAATCAGTGCATCGGAATATTATGCAGCGAACTGCTTCGAATCCGAAACAAAGGAAAACTGCGAACAGCAGGACTTTTATAATGCAACAACCGCAAGTTTCGGTGAAAAAGACGGAATTATAGATTGCAAATGGCAATAAAATAATACGTCAATTGACGATATATTTTTAGTTGTTTTTCAATGCAATTATAGCATGAAACAGCAGGGAATTTTCGGAACAATTGTGCTTATTGCCGCAATACCTATTCTGATTGCGCTGAGCATGCAAAGCAGCAAACTTGAGGCAGAAAAATCTGCCTTACAGGAAACTGTTTTTGAAATCGAAGAAGCGAATTTCCAAAGATCGGCAAAAGAACTGCTTTTTGATAACACGATAAATCAGACGCTTGAAAAATCCGCAATGCTTGGAGATGCAGAATATGCAAACAAAAACATAAACCTAGAAATATCTTCGCTAATGAAAAAAGAATTTGCAGAAAGCGGACTATGCACAGAAAATTTTCTTGACGAAGAAACAATTGTTTCAGGCATTACGGAAACAACACTTAATCAAATTACAAAAACATCAATAATAAAGTATGACTTTGTGTGGGTGGCAAATTATACCCTAACAGGCGGAACAGGAAAGAATATTTTTCCGTGCGGAAAAATACAGACAAAAAATTACTCTGTTTTTTTCAGGATTCCAGCAGGATACAACCAGACAGCAATAGGAGTGATAAATTGACAAGCACTGAATTGATTATTGCTCTTGCAATGATGATTGCAATTACCTCTTTCTTTATAACAACAGAAAATAAATTAGCTGTAAACATGGCTGAAATATCGGCAAAAATTGAAACAAAAAATAATGAAATGCACTGCGCGGTTGCGGCAAATAATTATTACGCGCATTCAGGCGGAATATTAAAAGGAAAAATCGGGTGCTTCACGAACAAGGGAAATTTTTTAAGCAAGCCGACTATAACGGATTTTTTAGGGGCAAAAAAAATAATTATTGAAACGGAGAGCCACTATGGAAAAAGGAACTTTATTTTCGGTTGATTTTCTGCTTGCAATAATACTACTGCTTATAAGTATCTCGGCTGTTTTTAACAGTTATGCGGCAAGCAGCGCAAGAGAATCAAAAGCAATAAAAAACATGGAAAAGGACCTTTTTGCGCTTGCAATATCAGACGCGATAATAAAAAACAGGAATGAATTAAACCCTGAAAAAGGGGCGGCTTTTTTTGATGTTGAAAAAAACAGGATTCAGGCAAATATTATTGACTCTGACCTATTGCTGAAAATAAAACCGACAAGTTTCAGCAAAATGAAACTTTCCGCAATCTACTTAAAAAAAGGGAAAGAAAAAGAGTTTATTTTCAACGAAACAGAAGGAAACTGCACCTACATTGAACGGGCCATAATAATTCATGGAGAACTAAAATCAAGCACAATCGGACTGGCGATATGCAATGCATAAAGGTTTTTTCAGCACAGAAGCACTGCTGGTTTTTGTTGCAATAACTATTCTTATTTCAGGATTGCCAACAGGAACAAAAATAACAGCAGAAGAAAATATAATCCAAAAAAAAGCACATGATCTTTTTATAGTCTGGGAAATTGAAAATGCCTCCCCTGCACAAATGGATGAAGAAATAAACAATGTTTTTGAAAAATACCAGCTGAAAATAAATAATGAAATTATTTCGGAAAAAGATTATTCAAAAGAAAAAATGGTTTTTAGCAATGAAATTTTTATTCAAAAAAAGTTAACAGAAATCGAGATCATTGTTTACAAGTAAAATTGAGCCGGAAACTTTTTGTAATGCAACAGAAAATTTCCCTTTTTGTATTTTGAACGGATTAGATAAAGAAATCCCTTCAGGCAAACGGAATTTTTTCTGTGTTGAATTAACCGATAAAATCAAAAAAATATTTTTTCCTGAACCTGAAAAAGCCCAATCTGATGCCACCACCCCGGAAAACTCTTTTCTTGAACAGTCCCCAAGCATGGAAAGCACATCGGCACCAGCACCCAATTCGGAAATGAATGCGCTTGCATTGTGCGAATCTATCGCAAATGATGCCGCTGAAAAAACTTTTTCAAGTGAAATGACAGCCACTGAAAAAACAGAAACAAGAGCAGCAATCAAAAGCAGATACTCAATGCTTACCTGACCAGAATAATTCAAATATCCTCAATCTCCTCGAAAATTGCGTCTGCTTTTTTACCAAATACTTTTGCGCCTTTTTCTGCGGTTTTCTGAAGCTGCGAAACCAGCAATAAAACTATTGCCACAACCGCAGCAAGAACAATTATCATTTCTATCGAAACCTGGGCTTTTTCTTCAAAAATCATAATTAACTTACCACAAAAGAATTTAAAAATATTACGGCAATTGTCGAATAAACTGGTTGGTTGGTTTTTTAACCCTTTTCAAACAATAGAGAAATGAATGAACAAAAAAGAAAGAAATGACCTTATAATAAGCTGGATTACTATAAGTTTTGCGTTTGCATGGATTGGCACAACAATCCTAAGGCCTGGGGGAACAGGGGTTTTTCTCAGCCAATTCATAATAATGCTTGTGGCGGCAGGAACAGGATTCATTTTACACGAACTTGCACACAAATATGTTGCAATAAATTACGGGGCACATGCGGAATTCAGGGCATGGAGGCAGGGACTTATTCTTGCGCTTGCACTGGCATTCTTTACAAACGGATCGTTCGTATTTGCAGCACCGGGTGCAGTATATGTGTTCGGCAGGAATATTACAGTAAAGCAGAACGCAATGATTTCAATTGCCGGTCCGATTACAAATCTGGCAATAGTGCTGTTTTTTGGAATTTTATACGGCATGCTCAACCCAACCGGATTTATTGAAGCAATAATAGTATCCGCAATGTACGTGAATTTTTTCCTCGCCGCATTCAACATGATACCAATTTACCCGCTGGACGGAAGCAAAGTTTTCATGTGGAGCAAAGGAATCTGGCTTATAACAACACTGGTTGCTGCATCAGGAATAGTGCTGTTGCCGTATTACCTTACAATATTCTCAATGCTCTGATTTTTTAAAAACTTCAGTGCTAATTATAAAAAGGATGAAACACTACGTTCTCGCATTTTTTATTGCATTGGCAATAATCCTATCAGGATGCACACAACAACAGCAAACCTGCGCACAGGTTATTACCCCCGCAATTTCCCCAAACGGAATTTGTAGTGAATTTCCAACACCATGCGATGTTCCAAAAGGATACACTCTTGCAGAATCATGCAATGCAAATGCTGAAAATGAACCGGGAATTCCTGCAATCGATTTGTGCGAAAACAGTGTATGTGCCAATAAATGCGAAGGCGCAACAAGTTACGAATCAGGAACATGCAATGAAGGCAATTGCGAGTATGAAAAGGTAACCGAAAAATCTGAAAAATGCGGTTATACCGAACCTGCAGAATTGCGGAAATATGATTTTGAATCAACACTTGTTTTTTGTGAATTCGATTCGCTTCTAAAAAATTACACCATGTTCTACCAAATAAGAAATTATACCAATAATAATCCCACATACAAATCAAAAATCTGGTTAAAAGTGCCCTCACTTGATTATGCACAGGCAAAAACAATACAAGGGGAATACACAAAAGGAAAGGTGCTTTGGGAAGATGTGAAATATGATTACGTTGACAAAACATACACCGGACAGCAATGGCAGATAAGAAATCAGGACACTCCGATGTCACTTGATTATCAGCTTATTTTCTGCGAACCTGAATTTTCAGAGAAAGAACAATGCACTCCAAACACAGGCGTTGTTTTGGTGGAAGGGAATACTGAAGAACTGTGCAGAGTAGCAGGGCAAAT
>PCWY01000062.1 GCA_002762975.1 Candidatus Diapherotrites archaeon CG11_big_fil_rev_8_21_14_0_20_37_9
AAAAATTGTTGGAAAAAAAATAAAGGATATTGAACATCCTTCAGGTTCAGCAATTGTCGCGGTTTACGAACATGATAATTTGATTATTCCTGACCCTGAAACAGAAATAAATGTGGGCGCAAAAATACTTATCCTTGCAAAAAGAGATATTGCAGAAAAAGTCAGAAAGCAAATGACTTAATGCGATTCTTCTTTGGGAGGAAGTCTTCTCCTAGTTACTTCTTCGTTGGTTCTTCCAAAACCAAGCGAATGCATAATTGATTTTATTATTCTGTGTGGCATTAATTTCACCTCTTTATTTCAGGAGTAATTTTTCCTTTGGATTGCATGCGCTCTTTCAGCGAATCATGCTTGTGCAAAGCCTTTTTCAGAACCTGCGCATGAACCATTGTTTTGTATTTTCCATATTCTTTAGATTTAGGAACTGAATCCAGATTACTCATAAGCAAATAATGAATTTCAGGGTATTTAATGGTTTTGGGAAAAAAAGTTACCTATTTAAAGGAAATGTTGCAAAATTAATGCATGAGAAGGGATTATATTCATCTCAAGCAAAACTGATTTTTTCAATCAAACCCTTACTCAAAAAAACGAATATTATTTTTTGCCATCAATTTCCAATTCAAGATATATTTTTTGTGAATTGACAAAAGTGTCGTCTACTCTGATAGGAACTTATATCTTGGTTTTGCAATATATTAAATATATGTTAAAAGAAAGAGTGCAATTCCCTGAAAAAAATCAGGCTGATTTTATAATGGAGACTAAAATCCAGAGCAAAAAAATATGGAAAGAAACGGGGGAATATTT
This sequence comes from Candidatus Diapherotrites archaeon CG11_big_fil_rev_8_21_14_0_20_37_9, assembly GCA_002762975.1. Taxonomy (GTDB): domain Archaea; phylum Iainarchaeota; class Iainarchaeia; order Iainarchaeales; family Iainarchaeaceae; genus PCWY01. The sequence continues at coordinate 811 of PCWY01000062.1, forward strand.
TGGCATCCCTTATAACACAATTGGATCCTATTGGAAGGAAAATATTAGGATTTCATTAAAGGATTTTAGAAAAATATGCAATAAACTGAACCTTGATGTGGAAAAAACACTGGAAAAATATAAGGGAAAAGTGGTTTTCTGGAAACCTGAAAGGGCATTCCAAAACAGCATTTATCTGGGGTTAAACAAAACCGAATTGAGCCCTTCCAAAATAAAATTCAGAAACGGATCAAAAAAACTCAGCAATGAAAAAATAAACTTCTCCAATAAAGACTTAAAAAAAGGAATAGTACTTCCGAAAACCATAACCCCTGAATTAGCAGAGGAAACAGGGATGTTCCTTGGAGATGGATTCATTTCTTCAGGGAGATATGAATGCAGGCTTAAAGGAAATAAAAACAATGAAATTGAATATTACCAAAAAATTGTCAAGCCAATTATCAAAAAAGTATATAATTTAGAAGTAAATCTTAAAGATTACAAAACATCATATGGGTTTGAGTTATACTCAAAAGCAATCTGGGAATTCAAAACAAAAACATTAAATCAAAATAAGGGCAAGAAAATAGATTTCGGGGTGCCTGAAAAACTTAAAATTAATGACAAAGAAGTGTTAAGTGCCATCCTAAGAGGATACTTTGATACAGACGGAAACTTTTATTTTAAGTCACAAGGGAAAAACAAAAATTACTACCCCGTAATATCAGCGTGTTCAGTATCAGAGAAACTAAGCAGGGATATTGCAGAACTACTGGAAATGTTGGGTTTTAACATAAAAATATACAAATCAAAAAAGTACTGGGAAGTGAAAATGAACGGATACAAAAATTTTTCACTATACCAAAAACTTATAGGAACAAACCAACCCAAGAACATTAAAAAGATTAACGAATGGAGGAATTTATATCCGGGCTTAGCTTGAATGATTAATGGCGGCGGTCGTCCAGTCTGGTCTAGGACACAGGGTTGTGGTCCCTGAAACTCGGGTTCAAATCCCGACCGCGGCCCTCTTTCTAAAAAAGTGATTATAATGACAAAATACCAAACAGTTCGAGGCATGAGGGATTTTCTTCCTGAGCAGATGAAAAAAAAACAGTTCATTGAGGATAAGATTCGAAGGGTTTTTGAAAAATATGGCTATGAACCTCTGCAAAGCCCTGTTGTTGAAGATTTTGATTTGCTTGCTGCAAAAGGTTCAGGCGGAGAAGCAATCAAAGAAGAAATTTATTATTTTAAGGATAAAGGTGACAGGGAACTTGGTTTGAGATATGATATGACTGTACCTCTTGCAAGAATAGTTGCATCAAACCCTTCTTTGCCAAGACCGTTCAAAAGATATGTAATCGGACAAGTATACAGGTATGATAGGCCTCAGGCGAAAAGGTACAGAGAATTTACCCAGGCTGATTGGGACATTATTGGTGTAAAATCTGTGCTGGCGGACTTTGAAGTTATTCAGGTTGCAATTGATTTGATGAGAAGCCTTGGTTTTGAATTTACAGTAAAAGTTAACAACCGAATTGTGCTTGAAGAACTCGCAATTAAAATGGGAGTAAAGGAAGAGCAAATTAAAGAGGCATTCAAAAGCATTGACAAATTAGATAAAATCAGCGAGAAAGGAGTTAGAGATGAATTCAAAAGCAAAGGAATTGATGATTCTGTTCTTGAGCAAATTTTTGTAAATTCTTTTGATGAAGTAAAAGCAAGGATAGGCGAAACAGAATCATTAAAAGAACTTGAGCAATTGCTTGAATTGGCAAAAGACAATGATTATAATGAGGTGAAATTTGAGCTTTCGCTTGCACGCGGACTTGAATATTATACAGGAGTTGTATTTGAAATTTCAATTAACGATGGACCGAGTGTTGCAGGCGGAGGACGATATGACAAATTAATCGGGTTGTACGGAGGCCAGGATTCTCCAGCAGTTGGATGCAGTTTTGGGGTAGATAGATTATTTGATAATCTTGAAAAGGAACTTGTAATGGGTCCGAATACGGATGTTTTTATTATTCCAATGTCGGACAATGCGTTTTCCTTTTCAACAAAACTTTCGAGAAAATTAAGAGAAACAGGAATTTCGGTGGAACTGGATCTGATGGGCAGGAACGTGAAGAAAAATTTTGAGTATGTGAACAAAAAGGGAATTTCTTTTGTAATTGTTATAGGGGAAAATGAGGTCAAATCTGAGAGATTTAAAGTGAAAGAAATGGCTTCAGGTTCGGAAAAGGAATTTCAGATTAATGATTTAAGCAAAATACTGGGTTTTATTAAAGGCCAATAAAATTCGCTTTTTAATCATTTCTAAAGATATTTCCTTAGTTTAATGCCTCTGTGGCTCAGTGGTAGAGCGCGTCATTGGTAATGACGAGGTCGCGAGTTCAATTCTCGCCAGAGGCTTTTTTCTAAAAAAGTTCGTTTTGTTAAAATAAAAATTAATATCACAAGGGATAACCAATAAATATCCCTTAAAACATCTAATTCTGCATGGAAGATAAGTACATTGAGGACATTGTTGTGCGTTACATCAAAGAAGGCGATGTGATTAGTGTTGGTTCCTCTGAACTGGGAAACAAGTTCATCAAAAGAATTGCCCTTGCGCTTGAAGAAAAGGATATTCCGATTTTTAACGTTGAATTTGTTCCAACATCACTGAGAAATGCCACGATTGCGGCATCGGTTGGATTGCCTATTGCGGATATCAATGATAAGGAAGTTGATGTTGCAATTGAATTTGTTGATCAGGTGGATAACAATTACAATTTTATAAAACGGAACAGCAGTTCGCTTGTAAGGGATAAAATGATTGCCCAGAGCGCGGGAACACTGGTTGTTATTGCGGATGAAAAGAATTTTGTGGATAAACTTAAAGGAACAATTCCTTTTGAGGTCGCACCATTCGGTTGGAGAAGAACCATGAACCAACTTGATTCATTCGGAAAGGCAAATATAAGGAAAGAAAAAACAAGGCCTGTGAAAACTGAAAGCGGAAATTATATTATTGATGTATATGTTGACAACATTTTCAGTTATGATGAACTTGAGTATGATTCGAAGAATATTCCGGGCGTTCTGGAAACAGGGCTTTTTTTGGGGTATGCAGATAAGATTGTGCTGCACGGAAAAAAACTGCAATTGCTGAGCAGAACCGAGTACAAATAACCCTTTTAAACCTTCCACGGGCAAAAATTATAGAATTGAAAGTCCGTTAGAGGTTTCTTTCTTTTTAGTGCAGGTTCCAGCAAAATCAAAAGATTTTGCGTGAAAGTGTGCCGGAGTAGCTTAGTGGTTAAAGCATCGGTCTCATACGCCGAGGACCGTGAGTTCAAATCTCACCTCCGGCATTTTTCATTTCTTATTTTATTGTACCTGAGGTATAGCGCATGTTTGCTATTACAACGAATGTGAATATGTAAAGTACTACAAATCCGAAAACCGTGTAAGTTACGCTTGAAAAATTTGTGCTTGAAAGCGAATCAAGGATAAAGAAAAATATTTGCATTGCAAAATTCCAGAACAGGCTATCTACAAAAACTTTCCACCACATTTTATACAACTCCAAGTATGACTATTGCTATTACAAAGAAAAAGCTCAGTACCCAGAATAAAGGGATTAATTTTGCTCCGCCTTTTGTGTTTTCAAGGAAGGTTAAAACACCAAGCCTTACAAGGTAAAGGGTCATTAAACCAAATGCAGTATAGAGACTGAATCCTATTAAATGGAACATGTCCACTGAAACCATTATTAATATGGCAAAGAAAGTTCCATTTTCTATAACTTTCTTTCCGCCGGAGAAATAATAACCAGCTGCAAGGAACCCCGAATGCCCAGAAAATATTATTCAGAATGAATTCTGCCAAAAAACCTATGCCGAGGGCAACCATTGCTCCGGCGAATTCTATGAAAGTCATAAGCTCAACTTATCCAGGTACATAAATGCCACCAAAAGAAGGAACCCCAAAACAGAATAGGAGTTTTCCGGAATCAAATTTAATCCAAGCACATCAAGAATAAAGAATGCTAATACAAGGAACAGTGCGAACGCGCTTTTTCTTATGAAATCTTTTAGTATGCCCATTCAGAACAACCCCAGGCTGTTGTGCGCCAGCATCATGAAAAAGAAAAGTATTGTGGCTCCATGCTCCGAGTATTTTCCCAAAAACTTGTAACCATCGGTAAGCGTAATCAGAGTTATGTGAACAAATAAAAACATTGCAGGAACCATTATAAAGTTCCAGCCGTAAAGGACTGCAATGTCTACCTGAATGTAAATGTAAATCACAAGGATTACGAATCCGCCTATTGCGCTTTTGCTCCTCAATAATACTGCCACTACTGCAAAACCAAAAACCCAGAAAGGATGATCCAGGAATAGCTGCAAAATGAAACCTATATTTCCTGCAACGAGCTCTGAGACAATGTTTAAGAAACTCATTTGGCGACCCCATTATTTTCCATATGACTAAAGAACCAGATTGCATTAATCATAAAAGCAATGAAAATGAAAATCCGCAAAAGATTATGCATGACGATGTCTATGAAAAAACCCAGATTTAGGTTTAACAGTGCGTGAAGTGCTTCAAAAAAAACCAACTACCACACCAACTTCTACATAATGCGCCATACTGGCATTGCATATATTGTCCCCCCAGAAGATTAAAAACCTAACTTCTTCACTAAAAATAGTTAGTATGCTGGATTTTTGCCAACAATGGATTTAAAAGCAATTCCTAAAACCTTTCAATAAATTAAGTGCTTTTTCGTTAAAGCTTGTGCTTTTTCTTTTGGCCAAGCTTTTCTTTTTCACGAAAAAGAAAAGGTTGCCCCGATCGTCTAGCCCGGTCAAGGACGCTACCTTCTCACGGTAGCGACGGGGGTTCGAATCCCCCTCGGGGCACTTTTTTGTTCCTAACAGAACAAAACATGCATTAAAAACAGGCAGATGGCACTTCACATTACAGTTAGAAAACAAGAGATACACTTATTTCTTGTAGATATTGTCATGATGGTCGTAATCCCGTATAGTGATTGTCTTGTCTTTCTCTTGAATGTCATAAACCAATACAAAAGAACCATAAATATGAACCCGCCTGAGATTTTGCAGCGGGAAATGTAGGGGTTTTCCAATATGCGGATTTTGCTTGAGTTGCTCAATTTTCTTGTTGATGGAGATTAACTGGTTTTTGTCTTTATTGGCAAGTTTTTTGAAAATTTTGTCCACAACAGAGAGGACAACAAGTGCGTACATTGTTATTCCAGTCCGTAGCGCTTGGCAAAGTTATTTACAGGAATGCCTTTCATCTTTTCCCGCTTTTTCATTTTCTTGACAAACGTTTCTTTAAGTTCAAAATCCTTGTCCGATAGACTGATGCGGGTAAGTACAAGTTTTCCGCTTACTGTCTTCATAGCAACACCAACATTTTTGGTTAGGCCAAGTTCATCGCGTATTTCTTTCGGAATAACTATCTGCCCGCGTTTGGAAACAGTAGTAATAGCAACTTCACTCATTATATCACCAGTATAAGTATGAAATTCATACCTTAAAAATATATCGGTTTCGTTTTGGGCTTGATTTTGCCCTGACCCATATATGATTAAATGCGTTTCCACTTCAATCTTATCAAAGCATTGAAAATAATTCTTTTATTTCATCTTTACTTATTTCCCCGACAAGTTTATCCTCAAGCACAACTATCCCTTGCAGGGGCATTGCCTGAATCACTTTTTCAATACCGTCTCTTTGAATTGATTCAAAATAATTTTTGATTCTTCTAAAATGCACAGGACTTAAATCAGCATAAGATAATTTTTCATCTTTGAAATTTAATCCCTGACAAAAAGAATACATTTTTTTATAATCCACACCGTTATTCAAAGAAACAAAAGGAAAGAGTCTGCATTCAAGTGGCCGTTCAGAGTAAATCCCGCACCCAGGATTTTTAGCATCAAAAAAAATACAGTACCCATTTTCCTGTTTTAGAAAAGCGATTAATGGCATGGCAAGAAAAAAATCCTGCTCATGCCCAAGGCGATTTCTTATTGCGTGATAAATTCTTTTCGGGAGAAGTGAACTGTTAACTACAAGAGAGTCCTCTTTGTATTCTGCAGGAAAAAGTGAAAGGTAAAGCTGGGTTTTTTCTTTAATAAATTCCGCTTCAGTTATTCCAAAAACAGAAGCTTGTTTGGTTATTTCGTCAGGCAATGAAACAACATAATATCTTTTACAGCATTCTCCACAACGTTGACATTTGAAATCGAACATTTTTGCCTCAAATTATTTATCTGCAAAAGCATTTAAGAAAAGGCCACAAAAATAAAAAAAATAGAAAATAATGCAGTTTTTAAAAATTACTTTGCTTTAAGTAAGTAGAGGTGAAACAAAAGTATTCAGAATAATAAAACCCGAAGGTTTAATAAAAAATTTAACTTCAAATTCCAAACCACAAACAGGAATTCTACAAAACCCTTTTAATCAAAGAATTTATAAAAGATACCTACCTAAAATCATTTTAGATGCCTCCATGGCTCAGTGGTAGAGCGGCGGTTTTGTATCTGTTAAAATAATTTTTTGCAGCAAATGAACCGCAGGTCGTGGGTTCGAACCCCACTGGAGGCTTTCAAAAACAAGAGTTAAAAACTGGAATTTAAGTCATAACAGGCAACTTTTACATCCGCATTATTTACTCTTTCACAATTATTTATGTTGCCCAATTTTATTGAATAATCTTTTATGCAAAGATCCCTTATTGAATAATAACTGTAACTTGAAATAACATTTTTTTGTGGAAAATTGCAAATACTTATATCCGAAAGATTGTTTGTTATTTCCACAAAACAAGAAACATAATTTTTGGATATTTTAAGGAGTTCGCATAAATCAGTATTGTTATTGGCAATCGCAACATTGTAATAGCATTCTTCCTTTTCATCAGGGTTTCCTGAAGAAATTTTTCTGCAGAATTCCTCGTCACCTCTTAGTTCCGCAATCCCCTTATAACAAAGCGCCTTTTTTGTAAAATCCCCTTCAATAAGTTCACAATGCGAATCATCATCTTCTGAAACCGCAAGATCAATCAGGCAATCATACTTGGATGCATTTGTTGTTTCAGCAAGACAGGTTTCAAGCGGATTTAATAAAATCACTTCATATTCACAGGATTCTCTTAAAGTTTCACGGGAAATTTCCGCACAAATGAGTTTATTTTCGTCATTCACAGCAAAGTAATATGCACACTCATCCCTATCATATTGAACCGGAATTACTGAACATTGAGTATAATCATTATTGTTTTTTGCAACTGCATAATAACAGTCATTTGTGGAATTTGCATCAACAACAAATTTGCAAACGGAGTTATCGGCAAGAGTGGAGTAAAAGCTTTCAATGCACGCTGCCCTTACATTGACTCCGTCCTGATGGTAAAAATTTATTTTTGTGCAAACAGCAGGGTCATTGGTTGCTCTTGCAACCTCATCAAAGCAGGTTCCTCTGAAATAATTGTTCGCACCCAAAGGGATTTCCAGGCAATATTTTTGTTCTTTAGATGATTTTCCAAGAGCAGAATAACACTCAAAACGGTCAAGCTCAACAGGAATAGATGCACATGCATCCCCTTCAGTTGCGCCAATGGCATATTTCTTCAGGCATTCATATTGGTAAAAAGAATCAGCAAAACCGCAGCCTGAAAAATCCATGAGTTCTATTGCCTTGTCTTTTATGCAGGCATTTTTCTCGGAAGAATTTTTCCCTGAAAAACATGACGCATAAGGATCCGGCGAGACAACAATTCCATTATAATCCTGAACCTGAGGCGGTACATCATTTTGCTCTGGCGCAACATAAGAATCAGGAACAATGGAATTCTGAACAGTACCCTGCGGGACAACATTTATGAGTTCAAGAGCAAAAGGCAATGCAATAAAAAGCGCCGCTACTATTACAAGTATAACTGTCTTTTCCATTCAATACAATAGCACATAAAGGATTAATAACATTAATCGGCAAATACAAATCTTTAAATTTCTAGTTAGCCATAAATGTTGTGGAAAAATAAGAGGAATTTGGTTTGAGCGAAAAATATATTCAATTTATTGCAAATTACGATGAATGGGTTTCGATAAGGAAACTTAAAATTGAAGGGGTCACAGATCCAAGAACAGTAATGGAATTTCTTGCTGGTTTGAATACAAGTGTTGATGGAAAAGTTGAAGAGAATCTCAGGAAGATAATAAAACTAGATGAAGTTGATAAGGCAGTTGATGAAATTGGCCTTGGAAAAAAAGATGTTGCAAAAGCACTTGAGGAAATAAACTCCAGAAAAGTCAACAGCGTAATAAAGCAACTTGTTGAAAACCTTGAAGGATTGCAAAAACCTGAGAAAAAAGAAGTTGAACAATTCTGCAGAGTTTATGCAATGAAAAAAGCTTTGAAGGCATGTGGACTTAATGTGGATTACAGTGGAATTGAAATTCCAGGAATGAAGAGAGTTAAAAAAACAAAATGAAGGAAAAAAAATGTTCGAACCGCTTGCACCTGAAATAGCATTTAGTCATTTTATACAGAGTTTTTCAACTGTATCGCTTGATCAGGCATTTCATGCAATCACCCTTCTGGGACATCCCGGAATCTGGATATTTTTAGTTGCTTTTCTTTACTGGAAAGGCGATGAAAAAAAATCATTCTTTCTTGCAACTGTGTTGCTTTTCACGGCAGCAACTGTAGGTATACTAAAAAATCTTGTAATGCGCCTGCGCCCATCAGCAGAGGAATTCCGTGTGCTTGTATATGAATCTGATTCGATTTTCGGTTTTCCTTCAGGACATGCGACAACAATCGGCGGAATTTTTGGATATTATTTTGAAAAATTCAAAAAAAAAGCAAGGCTTCTCGGATTGGTAATTGTTATTCTTGTAATGGTTTCCCGTATTTATCTTGGAGTGCACTTTTTAGGCGATGTTGTTGTAGGGGTTCTTTTTGGATTCCTCATAGGCAGGTTAATACACTACTTTGAAAAGCGTTTTGAAAAAGTGAAACTCAACCATGAAAAAATGATGGAGGAAACAGGGATAATTGCGGCAGTTTTAATTTCAATTGTAATTTCACTTGCATTCAGACCCTTGGGTCTTGCGGCAGGATTCATGGGTTACTTTGCAGGAGTTTTTGCGTTCAAATTACTCAAACATGACAGCCGAAAACTTGAAGGAAAACAATTATGGATAAAAGAAATAGGAGGGTTTGCAGTACTTGGAACACTTGGAATTGCAGCGGAAATAAGTCCTTTTGCGCCGGAAATCTACTTTATTTCAGGGGCATGGATTTCTCTTATTTACCCAAGCGTTTACGAAAGAGTTTTAAAACAATCAAAACTCAAATAGTAATTGTTTGAAATCCCCCCTTAGCTTAGTAGCTAAAGCGTCCGGCTGTAGGTTTCGAATTAATCCCCCTTGTGGGGACGGGTACCAGAACATTGAAAACAATGTGTCGGTATTCCCGCTCGCTTCGCTTTTGCGAAGTCCTCTTCGGAGGGAAAGCGGGAACCGGAAGATCCCGGGTGCATGTCCCGGAGGGGGGATACTATTTCTTTTTTTTTTGCACCGGCAAAGAGGCATGAAAAAATATTTAAATAATTAAAACCTTAATTGAATAATTAGGGGGTATTTTTATGGAAAAATTATATGATTCTGAAACAGGGTGTTGCCCGAGATTCGATCCGGTTCCATGGACTGACAAAGAGATTAAATTTAAAGATAAACTTTTTTTGAAAGAATCCATAACCTGCGTTTTTTACATCCCCCTTGGGTTTGATAAAATAATGGTAAAAAATGCAGAGGCAATTGCTAAAGCAAAAGCCGTTCCAAAAGAACCACTAATGCTCTATGATTGTAAAGGGCTATTTGGAGCGGATTTGTATATCCACACCGCAAAAGAAGTCCCTGAAAAAGAAATGGAAAAAATTACTGGAATTTTCCTGACAAAAGTTTTTGAGGGAGATTTTAAAGATAGTGGAAAATGGGCAAAAGAAATGAAAGAGTATGTAAAGAAACAAGGAAAAGAAATGAAAAAAATGTATTACTTTTACACTACCTGTCCTTCATGCGCAAAATATTATGGAAAAAATTATACTGTAATACTTGGTCAAATTGAATAATTTTTTTCAAAAAAAATACAATTTGTTCAATAGCAATGCTTAAAAAGCAGTTTTTCGTAATTAATACTAAGATATACTCCATAGGAGGTGTAAGAACTTTGGCTAAAACCGCAATAGGATTTGAGGAAAATATTACAAATGTATTGTCATATTTTCTAATGCCATTATCAAGCATAATAATTCTTTTAGTGGAAAAGCAAAACAAAACAGTAAGATTCCACGCAATGCAGGCAACTATCCTGGGAATTATTCTGTTTGTAGCACACGTTATTTCCGGGGCACTTGTTGTAGTACTTATTGGACTACTGCTTTTACCGTTAATAGGACTAATAAGCTTTATTTTATGGCTCTTTTTGATGTTCAAAGCATACAAAGGAGAAAAATACAAGCTTCCTGTTATAGGAGATTTTGCTGAAAAACAGATGGGTAAAATTTAAGGTTAATCCGCACAGGATTAACCCTTCTTTTTCTTTTTTATTCTGACACACACCTAAATATAGGTATGAAAAAAACATTCATCCCTGATGCATTCAGGGAAAAATATTCCGGAATTATGAGAAGTGAAAGCGAAAAATTTTTTTCATGCTGCACAACGAAAATCCCGAAAAGCCTCTGGGTTAACTCGTTAAAAATTTCCCATGAAAAACTTATTCCTGTACTTGAGGAAAAGGGATGGAAACTCAAGGCACTTTTCAATGAAAATTCTTTTTCTCTTGAAGGCATTGAAAAGCCAGGACAATCAGATGAATTCAAACAGGGACTTTTTAATTTACAAGAAAAAAGTTCAATGCTTCCTGCAATTGCACTTTCCCCCGAACCAGGGCAATTGGTTCTTGATGCAACAGCCGCACCCGGAAACAAAACATTGCAATTGGCGTGCATGATGCAGAATACGGGAAAATTGATTGCGGTTGAGAAAAATGTTCTGCGATTTAAGAGCTTAAAATTTAATATGAAAAAATTCTCAGTTAAGAATGTCATTGCAAAAAGAATGGATTTATTGGATGCTAAAAAGGAAAATCTTTTTGACAAAGCATTGCTTGATGCGCCATGCTCCTCAGAAGGACTTGTTAGGAAAAACTATGAGGCATTAAAAGAATGGTCACCTGCGCTTGTTGAAAGAAAATCGGAATTGCAAATGAAACTTATTGCAAAAACATTCATGCTTTTGAAAAATGGCGGAGAAATGGTTTACTCAACATGTTCCCTTGGACCTGAAGAAAATGAGGCGGTTGTGCAAAGCGTCCTTTCAAAAGGGAAGGCAGAATTAATGCCTATAAAAATTAAAGGGTTTGAAACAAGGAAAGGACTTGTTGAATACAATGGAAATGCATTTGGAAAAGAAATGGAAAAGGCTGTGCGCATTTATCCTCAGGATAATGATTCACAGGCTTTCTTTTTCGCAAAAATAAGGAAAACTGCTACCTAAAGAAAGGTTATTATTTTTGAATAATAATTATTATTTATTATGCCTTCAAAAAGACCAAAAGCAACTCAAAAGGAAATTGCTGAACATCAGAGACTGCAAACTGAAGTGCATAAAGTGAGGCGGTTAAAACGAACATCGATTGGAATGTTCGTAGAGTCGGCAGAAAAGTTCTTAAGGATTATGAACACAGAGGCGTGTTTGGGTATCTTTCAGAGGCGAATTCGCACCTGCATTCACTTAATGAGGCAAGAGAATTTAGTAGAAAGGGCAACCGGGCAAAAAGGCAAAAATGAAATAACTAATTTAAACCTTTGCCAAATAGAATAAATAAGACATTTCTTTATTGCTCGTGTAGTATATCGGTTAGTATACGGCCCTGTCGAGGCCGTGGGCCGGGTCCGACTCCCGGCACGAGCGCCTCTATTTTTCCAACCACTTTTTCCGCTCATTTTCAGGAAATTTTTCTATTGAATAACGGAGCATTGTGCGGGGCATTTCCTTTGAGTGCTTTGCAAGGAATTTTTCAAGAACTTCCTTGTCCTTTTTACCAATTTCACGAAGCATCCAGCCAACAGCCTTGTGCATCAAATCATGCTTGTCTTTCAGATGTATTTCCGATATTGCAATGCAATCATCAAAATCAGATTCGCGGGTGAAGATGAACGTGCCTAAAACAGAAATTCTTTTTTCCCATAAATCATTTGACTTTGCAAGGGAGTATAGAATTTTTCTTGGCTTGTCAAGCAGATAGGCGCCAACTATTTTCGGCGCACTTAAATCAACCAAATCCCAGTTGTTGATGTGTTTTGTGTTTGCCAAATAAAAATCAAAAATTTCTTTTCTTTCTTTTTCGTTGGCTTTTTTGAATTTTTCAACAAGAATCAAAAGAGAACCAAGACGCTCCTCGTGGTACTTCGAAGAAATGTGCTTTTTTATTTGAGGCAAAGTAAGGCCAAGGAATTTTTTTGCAATGCTTCTTGTTTCAGGGACTGTTAAACCAAGAAAAATATCTCCTTCCCCATATTCACCCTTGCCGGTTTTGAAGAATCGCTGGTAAAACGGCGCTTTTTCTTTGGATGCGTGTTTCTTCAATTCGGATGTAAGCGACATGCTAAAATTAAGGGTAAATTATTTATAAATAAAATCAAGCGGGATTGCAGGTGCAAAAAAAAGAAAGAGAAGATTTTTATATTAAAAGGCGTTACTATTTTCATGGGTATTTGGATTGATGCGGTTTTAAAACCAAAGGAGACCTTTGCGACAGAAGCTCCACACGGCACGATAATGAAAGGTGCAGTTAACCTTGGTTTAGTCGGTCTCATTTTGGGAGTAATTTTTGCAGTGCTCATTATTTTGGGTGGTGTGCTCAACGGGGATTTGATTTCATCCGCATTCACTGCAATTCTTATAATTATCCTGTTCCCTATGCTGCTCATAATATCAGAACTCATCAGCACAGCAGTACCATTCGTGATTGCCAAACTTCTAGGGGGAAGCGGCAGCTACTCGTCACTCTTTTATTTAATATCAATTTACACCCCAATAATCCTGATAATCTCCATGATTCCGCTTGCGGGCATGGTGGCGGGACTTTACTCAATATACCTCTTTTACCTGGCGCTTAAGGAATCGCAAAAGCTGAGTTCAAAAAAGGCTATTATAATAGTGCTGTTCCCGCTGTTGCTAATCGCAATAATAATGGTGCTAGCCTTTGTGACCCTGCTTGCCATTTAATGAAACTGATAAAAATCCTAAGGGGCCTTTTTTGTTGAGGGGAATCAAATGATTGTAATAGGCATTACAGGAAAATACTGCGCTGGCAAGACAACTGTCTGCGATTATATGAAAGGAAAAAGTTTCTATTATGGTTCGCTTTCAGATGAACTTAGGGAAATACTTAAAGCAGAGAAACTTGAAATTACAAGGGAAAACCTCATCAAAAGAGGAAACGAAATTAGGGCAAGTGAAGGCAATGGCGCGCTTGCAAAAAGAGTTATAAAGAAAATGGATCGGGGCAGAAATTATATTATTGATTCATTGAGAAATCCTGATGAAATAAAGGAATTTCAAAAGATGGATAGTTTTTATTTGTGGGATATTGTTGCGCAGCAGGATAAAAGATTTGAAAGGATAATTAAAAGAAAGAGAGAAGGCGACCCGAAAGCAATTGAGGATTTCAGGAACCTTGAGGAGAAAGAATCTTCATCAGCAAATAAGAGTGCGCAGCAGCTTGATGA
>PCWY01000078.1 GCA_002762975.1 Candidatus Diapherotrites archaeon CG11_big_fil_rev_8_21_14_0_20_37_9
CAGAATTCGGCGTATCACAGCAAATGATAAACAACGTTTTCTTTGTTCTCAAAATATTCCTGTACATTGTGCTCCTTAGTGTAACTCTCAATTACTATGCGAGACCTGTGCCGTTTGTTGACAGCATTATAACAGGGGTTGTTTTCACATTCGTGTTTTTTACAGGCGCACTAATAGCCTACTCTTTCAGGGACTATGTTGCAAACATGTTCCTTGCAAGGCACATTGAAAAGCAGGTTCTGAAACCAGGCCAAAAAATACTTCTAGATGGCCTTGAAGGGGAAGTACTTTCAGTGAACAACCATGGTGTTGTAATAGAATCAAGCACAGGCTATAATGTCATAATTCCAAATTCCACTTTAATGACAAAAGAAATACAAGTTAAAAGAGTCCGAAGCAATATCGGTAAAATTGAAAAACTCATGAATAATTTTACGCCGCAATTGCCAAGCCATTGTGGGCCTGCAAGTGCTGTAATGATGCTCCAGTTTTTCGGTTATAATGTTTCTCAGGAAGAACTTGCAAAGGAAGCAAAAACAAAAGTTCCTGGCGGCACAGAACCAAACGATTTAATTAATGCAGTGAAAAAATTCACTAACAATGAACTAAGAGGAAAGCTTGTTCGCTTTGATGAAATCTTTGACCTTGCTGAGGAAGTAAAAGCATGGATTGCCGAAGGTGCACTAATAATTCTTTGGTACAAAAAACCAGTGCTTTTCCCGAACAACGACAGCAAATCTGGACACTATGTTCTTGGCGTCGGAGTTGAAGGAGAAGAACTCATAATAATGGATCCAAGCAATGAAACTGCAGGCGTTTACATGGTAAACAACAGGGTTCTTGAGGATGCAATGGACCAATATGACATTTCAAGAGGCTATATAATATTCGCCAAGAAAGGAACATCGGCCTTCTGGCGTCTCAATGAAGGGCTCATTTACAGCAATGTTGCATCTTACAAAAACCTTTCAAAATCCTTTGAGAGGTACCTCAAAAGGCAGTTCAGGCAAAGAAATCTTATAAATGAAATAATTTCCGAACATCTGCTTTCTTCTGTAAAAGAGGAAAAGGTAAAGCACGTGTGGAAACCTGATTTAACCGCATCAAAAAACAAGCAGGAAAAGGACAAAAGTGATGCTGTGAAAAAATCAGAGTCTAAAGAGGAAGGCAGTAAAAAATAATTTTTGATTTTGGAGTGTAATGCACAATGGATGTTGCAATCATAGCGGAACAGCAGGACGAACAACTCAAAAAGCTACAGGCAGCATTCAAAGAAAAATCCCTTACTGCAGAATTCATTGAGGTGGGTTCGCTTGGAATATTCGTGGAAAAAAACGTTTCAATGATTTACCATGAAAGCAGGCCATTCAGTGAATATGATTCGGTTTTTATTGATCTGCCTCTTGAATTCACCCTTTTTGCGGAACCATTCCTCAGTGAACTTGTGGATGCGGGAATTTATTGCCCAATGAAACCAAATTCATTTTACGTGCTTTCAAACAAACCTTTCCTTTACTCAACATTAAGCATGAAAAAAGTAAAAATAACAAAAACTGATATTCTCGCTGACAAAGAAACCGTGGATTCATCACTTGAAGATTTTGCATATCCGCTTATAGTAAAAACGTTTTTAGGTTTAAAAAAAACAAATTCCGTGTTAATTGAATCTGAAAGGTCATTGAGATCGTTCATAAAAAGCATTTCAGTTAGTTTTGATGCAATAACAATTCAGGAATACATTGAGGGTGATGTCGACCAGAGTATTGTAATAGGGGATGATGTTTACACAATCAAAAGAAAATGGGTTGAAAAGGAGCTTGCGCATTCAAAAAAACCACTCAATACAAAACTCGCTGACCACGATAAAGAAACTGCAATAAAAGCTGTGAGAGTAGCCGGCCTTGATATCGGTGTTGTAAAAATGATTCAGGGCAAAGTAATAGGTGTCAGAAAAAAACTTGATTTGGATTTATTTTCTGATGCCCTAAGTATCAACATGTATCATAAAATTGCAGTCCATTATGCGGAAAAAGTTCATGGCGGTAAAGTATGAATATCTGCATCCTAAGCGGCGGTTCAGGGGATGATGTAAGAACCCTTATAATAGAAGAAGCAAAGAAAAAATTCGATTCCGTGCTTTACGTTCACCTTAGCAAAATAAGAATTCTATGCCGGGAAGACGGTCCGAAGATTTTTTACAAAAACAAGGATCTTTCGGACTTTGATATTGTATGGGTAAGAGCATTCGGAGAAGACTTTGTTCTGGCTGAACTTGTTTTAGATGTTCTTGAAAACTCAGATACTTATGTTCAGAGCACGGCAGAAGCCTTCCAGGTTTGCAGCCACAAATTTTATACTGTAAAACTTGCAGGTGCAATAGGAATCCCTGTTCCTGATTCCTCCTTAATGATTACTCCTGAGGTTGCAACAAAAATAGTAAAAAGAACAGGTTTTCCTGCAGTTGTAAAACTTTTAAGCGGATTCGGAGGAAAAGGAGTAATGCTCATAAATTCGGAGGAGGAGTTCAAACCAATACTTGAGACCCTTAGGGTCTTTGATGAATTCATATCCGCACAGGAATACCTTCCAGCAGAAGCAACAGATTATCGTGCACTTGTTGTCGGAAAAGAGGTCATAGGAATAAGAAGAAAAGGCGGCACTGGAGAATGGCGTGCAAATGTAAGCACGGGCGGAAGCGCAGAATTCATTGAACTTGATGAAAACATCCAGAAAATGGCGCTAAGTGCCGCCGAACTTCTCGGTGCGGACATTTGCAGTGTCGATTTCCTAATGACTAAAGAAGGTTCTAAAATGGTTGAAATTAATTTTACTCCTGGAATGATAAAAAAATTCTTTGGAAACAAAATTGCGGATAAATTACTTTCATTTATGAAAAACAAATTGGAAAAAATGCAGAACGAAAATAATGAAAAAGAAAAGCCAAAAAAAGAAAAAAGCGATGTGCAATGAAAACACTCATTACAATTCCACACCACTCAACAAGCATTCCAAAAAAATATTTGGCTGATTTTTTACTTACTGAAAAACATATGAATAGGCACCTTGACTTTGGCACTGAAAAAATATTCGAGCTTAAAGGATTTGACGTAATTAAGGCAGATGCCTCGCGCTTTGTAGTGGATTTAAATCGCCAGCGTGATGATATTCGCGAAGGCCAGGGCGTTATAATTACTGAAACATGGGACGGCGAACCTGTTTTGAAAGAATCCCTTTCCAGCGAAAAAATTGAGCATCGCCTCAAGAATTATTATGATCCTTTTTACACAAAACTTGATTCTTTCCTAGCCAAATCCACGAAACCCCTTTTTGTTCTTGATGGGCATTCAATGGACTCCAAAGGTAGTTTAGTTGCGGGAGATTCTGGCAATGAAAGACCTGAAATAGATCTTGCAACAGGCAGAGGCACATGTCCAGAATACCTTGTTAAAATATTTGAGGATGCCTTTTCAAATGCTGGTTTTGAATGTGCAAGAAACAATCCTTATTCAGGAGAAAGGGCAAAAATAATCCATTACTGTACTGCACATGAAAATGTTCATGCTCTTGAATTGGAGGTAAATAAAAAAGTGTATATGGATGAAAAAACATTCAAATTCAGAAAAGAAAACCTCGCAAGGCTCAAAAGTGCGCTTACAAATGCTTTAAATAAAATTCAGCAGTTATAATATTCATGGATTATGCAATAAAAGTTCTTTCAAAACTTGTTTCTTTTAATACTGATTCTTCTCAAAAATCAAATTACCTTGAATGTGCTGCATATATTGCTTCAGAGGGAAAAAAACTCGGGCTTAAAGTAACAAAAATAAATTTCAAAGGCAAAGACGGAAAACCAAGACCTAATGTTCTGCTTGAATGGAATGTCAATGCACAAGAAACAGCAATGCTTCTAACCCACTTTGATGTTGTTCCTGCAGGAAAAGGCTGGTCGACAAATCCGTTTGTTCTGACAAAAAAAGGAAATTATTATTATGGCCGAGGAACAAATGACGATAAAGGCGCAATCGCATCCTGTTTTGCCGCAATTCATGAAATGAAAAAAAGTAATGCAATTCCGTCAAAAAATGTAAAAATTCTTGTTGTATGCGATGAAGAAGTAGGTGGAGAGGAAGGCGTCGGACTTGTAATAAAAAATAAATCCTCTCTTATTGAGGCTGATTTTTGTGTTGCAATAGACGGTACGCTTGAGGACTTTTCAATAGGCTGTTCGGGGATTATTCGCGGAGACATAATATTTTCAGGAAAAGGTGGGCACGCTGCATATGATTTCAAAACAGGAAACCTTCTTGAAAAAACAATCCTGTTTGCGAACGGCCTTTCGGATTACAAAAATATCCGCAAGAAAAAAAAGTCAATTATAGGGGCGCCTGAAAATCCGGTTTCTGACAAAATGTTCGGCCGCTTTAACATCACAAAATTCAATGCAGGAACACAATACAATGTTCTTCCTGCAGAAGCAACAATCGGTTTTGATTTAAGGCTTCTTCCCGAAGAAAACGGGAAAAAAGTTGCTTTGGATTTCACGTCATTTGTGAAAAAGAAATCTACACAGTTTGGTCTTATTCCAAAATTTAATTATACTATAACTGAAGGATACTATACACTTGAAAAGAAATTCACTCCAATAATAAAAAAGGCTGCTGAGAAAGCAGTTGGAAAAAAACTAAAATCGGTTTCTGAATTTGGTGGAACAGATTCCAGATTCATAAGCCTTCTTGGAACGCCCGCATATACTTTTGGCCCAGGGGGAAGTGGGTTACACTCAAACAAAGAAAGGATTTCCTTTGCCGACATAAAAAAAACGGCCAAATTTATTAAATTTATACTAAGCTGATTCGACAAGACCTGAAACGGCCTTTTCTATTTTTCTTCTTGGCATGAAATAAAAAAGTTTCTCTAACTGATAAACTTTCCGTTCTTTTCAATTAGTTTATTGTCTGCTTTAATAGTTCCGCCTTTTCGCAAATCCTTAATCATGTCCCAATGCAAGGCGCTTTGGTTAGTTCCTTTTGCTTGCTTGAAACTATCTCCCAATGCAAAATGACAAGTTCCACCAATTTTTTCATCAAATAAAATGTTTTTCACAAATTTTTGTATTCCAAAATTTGTTCCAATGCCCATTTCACCAAGCATGTTGCTTCCCTTATCCATTGCAATCATTTTTTTCAAATAATCCTCGTTTTTTGTAGCCAAAGCTTTCATAACTTTACCGTCCTTGAATTCAAGTTCAACATCTGTAACTTCCCTGCCGCCATAAATAGCCGGAAACTCATATTTAATGTAACCATTTACGCTTTCTTCAATCGGGCTGGTAAATACCTCGCCTGAAGGCATGTTAAAAAGTCCATAACTCAAGAGCCATTTTCTTCCTTCGACACTCATGCTGATGTCAGTATCATTGCCTTTTACATGCATTACTTTTGCCTTGCCGATTTTTTTAATTATTTTTTCCTGAAACTTTTTTTGTTTATCCCAATCCTGGATTACTGCACCATAAACAAAATCCTCAAACTCATTTAATGACATGTCAGCTTCCTGTGCCAAAGCATTTGTCGGGTATTCAAAAATCACCCATTTTTTCCCCAATCTGATATCTCTGATCGGTTTCATTACTTTCATTCTTGCACCTGATTTTTCAGGCGGCACTGAAGTCAAATGCCTTGTATTTTCATCTCCGCCGATATACATGAATGCATCTGTTTTTTTCGAAAGATATTCTTCATGCTTTGGAAAATTCAATATCTGGTTTTTGCTCGCGTACTTGTAGAAATAATAATTTGCCTTTTCCGGCGCAAGCCTCAGAATCGGGTGCGCGCCTTTCTGCAATATTTGCTTGTAAAGCTCCAACGCTAATGGTTCCGCCAGAGTGGATCCGATTATTTGGATTATTTCACCTTTCTTCACTCTTGCTGAATGGTTAACCAATATTTCTGCACTTTTTTTTATTCTTTCATCAGTCATGCAAAAATTAGGGGAAATGGATTTTTAAAATCAACTAATGCGTTAAAAATTGATTAATTTATTTAATGGATTTTTTTCACTTTTTCTTTTATGATGGTGCTCTTGTACTTTGCCTCGTTGTAAGGGTACATTCTTTTTATTTCTGCTTTCAGGCCACGTTTTGAGAGTTCCTTTTCAACATTTTCAATCGGGATTTTCTGATCATACCCTAATGCAACAAAATCAGGTCTTACAACCTCAATGCTTTTCATCATGTCATCCTCAAATCCGACCATGGCCTCATCAACTATTTCAAGCGCCTCAACCAATTCTTTTCTATGCTCCTGATCATTCACCGGCCTTTTCCCCTTAAGCCTCTCCACATTCTTATCGGTTGCAACAACAACAACCAAATGATTGCCAAGCGCTTTTGCCTGTTTCAGATAGCTAAGATGCCCAGGGTGCAGAATATCAAATGTTCCAAATGCAAGTACTTTTGCCATACTAAAGTTGCCTATAAAACCTTTATATTGTTGATTCGGGGTTCATTTGTTATGGCTAAACACCAATTTAAGAAAATGAAACGCTATTGGGATGAAGCACACTCCGCAAGGCAGAATTCTCCACCATATCGACAAATATCGGGTGATTTGCATTGGGCTACACAAATGCTTTCTTGTGTAAAAGGCAAACTCCTTGATATCGGTTCAGGCAGATCAATGGTTACTGCAAATCTTACTAGGAAAGGTCTTACAGTTTTTTCTGTTGATTCATCAAAAACAAATCCAGTTTATCAAAAAGCGGAAAACCACAGGGTTATTGGAAAAGCAGAGCGGCTTCCTTTTGCTTCAGGTTCATTTGATCATGTGCTGATGTCTTATGTGTTTTCTTATACTAAAAAAAGAGCTGCTGTTCGTGAAATGTTAAGGGTTCTGAAGCCCGGTGGCAAAGCAGTTCTTCTTGTACATCACCCGCAATCAGCATATGCAATAGGGGTTGAAAGAAAAATAAACGCAATTGCAAAGCATCAGGAAATTCTCAGAAAAATTCTGAAACCTGGGTATGCATCAGAAGAAGAATTTGAACGCGATCTTAATGCTTTTGAACAGCGCGTTCAGTCATACCGTCCAGGAAAAGTTCTTGAGGTTGAAAATATAAAACTTAAAAAAAGAATTTTCAAAATCCATCCAAAAACAGGCGGTGTTGGAATAAGACTTAAACTAAAAGAGCTTCAAATAGGGCAGGCTGAATTCAGATCTTTCCTTGCCCATATAAAAGCATCATTCAAAAATATTGATGAGGCAACAGAATTTTTTGAAAAACATGGCTTTACAGTAACCGCATCAGATCTTATAAAAGATGGCAATAAAATATACGCTTATGGCCTTGTTCTGCAAAAGCCTGAGTAATGCTAATTCTTTAAAACCCTTTTTCACTTGTATTTGTCTGATTATAATGGATTTAGAATCAAGAATTGATATTATCCAAGAAGTTGGCGAGGAAATCATTACAGAAGAAGACCTCAGATCTTTGCTACAGACAAAACAAACACCTATTGCTTATGATGGTTTTGAGCCATCTGGAAAAATTCACATTGCACAGGGAATGCTAAGAACAATTAATGTAAATAAAATGGCAAAAGCCGGTTGCAAATTCAAAATGTGGGTTGCTGACTGGCACGCTTGGGCAAATAATAAACTTGGTGGCGATTTATCCAAAATCCAAAAAGCAGGAGAATACATGGTAGAGGTATGGAAAGCAACAGGAATGGATTTGAATAAAGTAGAATTTTTGTGGGCTTCTGATGTAATGGGTAATCGTGCCTATTGGGATAAAGTAATGAAAATTGCAATCAACACAAGTTTGAAACGAATTCTAAGATGTACACAGATAATGGGTAGAAGTGAAACAGATGTTTTGCAAAGCTCCCAGATTTTTTATCCTTGCATGCAGGCAGCTGACATTTTCCATTTAGATGTGGATATTGCACAGCTTGGCATGGACCAGAGGAAAGTAAACATGCTTGCTCGTGAGATTGCTCCAAAGTTAGGGTTTCAAAAACCCGTGGCAGTACACCACCACATGCTCCTTGGTTTGACTCAGATAAATACAAATGCTTCCGGCGTTGACAGGGCAATTGAAATGAAAATGTCCAAGTCAAAACCAAATTCCGCAATCTTTATGACTGATTCTTCTGATGCTGTAAATAAAAAAATGAATAAGGCATTCTGCCCTGAAAAAATTGTTGAGGATAACCCTGTTCTTGAATATTGTAAATACCTTATTTTTGAATCAGTAAAAGAATTCAAAGTTGAAAGACCTGAGAAATTCGGCGGCAATGTTGAATATGCCTCATACACAGATCTTGAATCAGATTTTGTTTCAGGAAAACTTCATCCAATGGATTTGAAAAACGCAACAGCAACACACATTAATGAGCTTCTTCAGCCAGTAAGAAATCACTTTGAAAAAAACGCGAAAGCCAAAAAGATTCTTGAAGAAATTAATTCATTTTAATGCTCAAAAAGCAATCCAGAATCTTTAAATACTCCCTTTGTGTTTAGTATAATGGTTCAAAATGTTTGGTTTGAAAAATATTGTTGCAAAACAATACAATAGCAAAAATATTGGTTTAGGCATAATTTTCTTTTTGCTCCCTTTGCTCATAACACTTGCCCTTAAATTATTTTTATCCTCTTTCAATCCACTTGATTTTGTGATTACTGCTGTAAAGGAAGGGCTTTTTTGGATAATCTCTTCACTTTTACTTTTCGTGCTTTTCTTTGCGTTTAAGGGCAAGGATGTTTCAGGAAAATTCATGAATATTTTCTCTGCTTTTTCAGTTACTTTTTTAGTACAGTTTATTTTCTCGATTTTGGCAGGCATATTAATGCTGATTTTGCTCCCTGGTTTTGTTTCAGTTGCACTTAACAAAAACGTTCCGGTTGACACAGATTCGGTGTCATCGGCACTTGCTTCAAGCGGTGTTCCTACAGGAATTGGGTTAACCATTACTTTGCTTGTTTTTGTGTTTATTTTCCTTGCAGCAGTTGTTGCAATGCTTTATATTATTCTTCAAATATCCCAATCAGTCAGAAAAACAACTATGTTCTCAAATCTCGTTTTACTTGTTGTTTTCATTGCTTTGAGCATTTTCCTCAGGGCAATTCTGGATTTCGGATTCACCCTCTTCGCGTAACTTTTTTAAAGGATTCTGTTAAGGGTTTTATTAGATTTTTCAATAGGGGGTTATTTTTTTGAAGGCAAAATGTCCATTGTGCTCAACTGAACTTGAATTTGGCAATGATACTGAAGAAGGCGACTTCATTTCCTGCGAAGAATGCGGAGAACTCCTAACTGCAGAGGTAAAATCAGGTCAGATAAGACTTGTTACTGAACAGCAAAAAAAGTTCGAAGAAATGGAAGAAATTGAAGAAGAAATTGAATACGAAGAGGAAGAATAAGGTTATTTTCCTAAAATGGCTTGCACAAGAGATAACTTGGCTGTAAGCTCTTTATGTTCCTCATTACGCTCATGCTTTGCATGGTGGTCAGACGCCTTTTCTTTTACTGCTTCAAACCCAGTAAGTTCTTTCTGAATTTCACGTTCAAGTTGTATTAATTGAGTTTCATTCATTGCCTCTATAGAAGGCGGAATATATCTTCCCGCAGCTTGTAATTCTTTCATTCTGCTTTTTATTGCTGTAACTCTTTGAACCTTTTTCTTTACAAGTTCTTCTACAAAATCCATTTGTCCTGTTGCCTTTTTCCTGTTTCCTGTACCAATATCTCTTCTATCTCTTCTTGGCATTGGCGAATGAGGCATAATTAATCTTAGTGCATTCTTATATAAAATTGTTTATTTCCAATATATGTGGTTAAAATGCTTAAATTATACAATACTAGAACAAGAGAAATTGAAGAATTCTGGCCAATTGAAAAGGGCAAGGTGAAAATGTATGTTTGCGGGCCAACTGTTTATGGGCCAGGACACATCGGACACGCACGAACCTACACAGCATTTGACTTCATAAGGCGTTATCTTGAGTACAGCAAATACAATGTAAAGTATGTTGTGAACATCACCGATGTGCATGATGATATGATAAAAACAGCAAATAAGGAAGGCATCACGATTTTTGAATTAGCGAATAGGAACATAAAACTCTTTATGAAAGACCTGAAGGAACTTGGGATAAAAGAACCGAACGTAATGCCGCGTGTTACAGAACACATAAAAGAAATTATTGCAATGACAAAAACCCTTCAGGAAAAAGGCATTGCCTATGAAACCGAGGATGGGGTTTACTTTGCAATTTCAAAATTCCCAAATTACGGAAAGCTTGCCAAAATAAAACTAAAAAAATCTTTTACAGGAACACGCGTTGAAACCGATAAATATGACAAGGAAAACCCAATGGATTTTGCGCTCTGGAAAAAGGCCAAAGAAGGCGAACCATCATGGGATTCACCCTGGGGAAAAGGCAGGCCGGGCTGGCATATTGAATGCTCTGTAATGAGCTCCAAACACCTTGGGGAACAGATTGATATTCACGGCGGTGCCGTGGATTTGGTTTTCCCGCATCATGAAAATGAAATTGCGCAAAGCGAAGCAACATACGGAAAAGAGCCGTTTGTAAAGTACTGGATGCATGCAGGTTTCCTTAATGTGAGGGGTGAAAAAATGTCCAAAAGCCTTGGGAACTTCATTACAATACCTGAATTATTGCAGAAATACAATCCAAAGGCATTCAGGTACTTCATTGCATCCCTTCACTATAGATCTAGGATTGATTTCAATGATGAGGCAATAGCGCAAGCTCAAAAGAACCTTGATAAGTGGAACAACACAATACAGGAACTCCTTTCCTTGGAAAAAGGACCGGAAAATAAAGAAGTGGCAACACTTATTGCAACAGCCCGCGAATCATTCAAAAAAGCAATGGATGAGGATTTTAATTTGCCTAATGCTTGGGCCTCGCTTTATGACTTCCAATCAAGGGTCAATTCCATTATTGCTGAAAGGGTTTTTTCAAAAGACAATGCTGATGCAATTCTTCTTTTTTTGAAGGAAATTGACTTTGTTTTTGATTTCTTTGAATTCAAAAAAAAGGAAGAGGAAGCATTGCCACAGGATTTGCTTAATCTAATTGAAGAGCGCGAAAAGGTACGAAAAGAAAAAAATTGGGGCGAAGCTGACAGGATAAGAGATTTGTTAAAAGAAAAGGGAATCGAACTGCTTGACACTCCTGAAGGGGTCAAGTGGAAAAAAACCTGATTTTTTTTCCGGATTTATTTTTATGCCTAACTGGAAACCGCTCCGCAAAGGAATAGGGGAAAAAGAACTCGCCCTTGATTCCGAAACAAAACTGAAAATGAGTTTATTGAAAATCGAAGCAGGTTTCAATGATATTGGACATAGGCACGATTCATGGGAATGGGTTTACATTCTTGAAGGTTCGCTTGAAGATGAAAAAGGCCTGCACAAAAAAGGAGATTTTTTGATTAATACAACGGAAGGCATCCACAGGCCAAGTTCACAAGATGGCTGTGTTGTTTTGATTGTTTGGAGTGGAAAAGTGCACGTGCAGAAATGAGTGTGATTTGAATGGAACTTGAAAAAGAAATTAATTTGCTGAAGGAAAGAAACAAAAAGGTCGAAGCTGATAAAGCGTGGGAAACCAGCAAAACCCGCCGCTTAATACTCGCACTTTCAACCTACTTTATCGTGTATTATTTCCTCACACTCATCAATTCCCCGGACCAGCACTTCGTTTCTCTTGTTCCTGCAGGCGCATACCTTTTGCAGCAGTACTCAATGCCTTTCCTGAAAAAAATCTGGGCGCAAAGGTTTCACAAAAACTAATTCTTTTTTATGAACAACCCAAAAGCAATCCCCGCCATTTATGACGGGGTTTTATGGAAGATTGTTTTCCCCCCGAGGGGACTTCATTGCAGGAAGCCGTTGACGGAGAAAGTGACGTCCATTAAATGTTGGGAAGCCCCGCACTTCAGTGCGGGGAGGATGTCACCACTTATTTTATGAGGTTAACTTGTTTTCCAAACTGTTAAAAATACATTTTACCTATTTTTTTCATGGCAAAAACAATCCCTAAAAAAGAATTGACTGCAAAAGATATTTATGACATTTTAATCAATGATGAAAAATTGATAGGCGAAAAAGGAAATATTCTTTTTAGTTTAAAAGGAATTTCGGTGACTATCAAAAGCAAGGATGTTATAGGTAATATTATTCAGGATTGGTTTGCTGGTTGGTTGGATTCGAAAGGGATATATTATTCCTTGCCAACGAATACTCAAAAATTTCCTGATTTTCATTTAAGCAAAGGTAATTCTCAAATTGGTCTTTTGGAAATAAAGGCTTTTGATAGAAATGCAGGACCCAATTTTGACATAGCTAATTTTGAATCATATTGTAGATCTCTAAAATCAAATGCATATAGATTAGATGCAGATTATTTAATTTTTGGTTACCAAATGGATTCTTCTTTTGACATAGAAATTTCTGACATTTGGTTAAAAAAAATTTGGGAAATTTCGGGATCATCTGAAGCGTATCCTGTAAAAATTCAACAAAAGCAAGCTATTATCTATAATCTTAGGCCAAGTAATTGGTATAGTAATGGGAAATTAAGATATCCGCCTTTTAAATCTAAAGTTGAATTTGTTTTAGCTTTAAATGATACTTTAAATAAATACCCTAAAACAAAGCCAACATCCAAGGGATGGCTTAAAGTAGTAAATGAAAATTATCGCCTATTTTCAAAGGTTGATTTGGTAAAGACTATTTAAAACCTAATTCTTTAATTATTCTATCTTGAATTGCTTCAATTATTGGTGGGGCTACAGTATTCCCTAGTAAATCAAATGCATCGGATTCATTAAGTTCTATATTAAAATCATCAGGGAAACCAAATAACCTTTTAGCTTCAGTTATCGAGAGTTTGCGTAGTCCTGAATTATCTGTTACAGCAAGTTTAGATAGGTCTGTTGCAACTAATGTTGGGGCAATACTTTCAGAATCTAAAATTTTACTAAACTCAAAACTAAGTTTTCCAGCAACAATATTGTAACCTTTCTCTTTTTCTTGGCGGTATTCTCTCACTAACACATTATTTCCATTTGCTATTGTCTTTGAAACTAACTCTTTTGGGTGTTCATGTTTTAAGTAACCTTTTTTTACTAAGTCATCAAGTAAATTAATTAGATTTTTTGAATTAAAAAAAGTGCTAATCTCACTAACTGTTAAAGGCATTCCATCCATCCATTTTATGCCTTTTTTTTCAGCCCAATGTTTCTTTCGTCTTTCTTTTAATAATGCATTAAGAAGATTTTTTTGTTCGTCAGTTATTTTTCCTTTTAGCGCAATATCCCAACTGTGTATATTATCTTTGCCTCCTCGCTTATCCTTTATTGCCTTTCCCTGAAGTTGTTCTATGTTGTAATAGTTAAGCAGTGCTTTGGTTAATTTGCTTTCTATTGTAGGAAGTCCATTTTCTAATATATCCTTTAAAGCTGATTTCTTTTTTTGAAAATCATCGAGATTAATATTTTTATCTTTTAATCCTACTATAAAAATTCGCTTTCTATTTTGTGCTAATCCAAAATTTTTTGTGTTGAGAATTTTATAATTAGTAATATATCCCATATTATTTAATGTGCCTAAAATTGTTTCAAGAGTACGCCCATTTTTTTTTGATTTATCAATTTTATCATGATTAACAAGCCCTTCAACATTTTCAAGAATAAAACCAGTCGGGTTCTTCTCACGTAAAATACGTTCTACTTCAAAAAATAGTGTTCCTCTGGTGTCTAAGAATCCTTGTCTTTTTCCAGCAGAACTGAATGCTTGGCAAGGGAATCCAGCAAGAAGAAAATCAAAATCTGGAATATTTTTTGTATTAATTTGAGTAATATCTCCGTGTATCTGATGGTCGCCAAAATAAGATTTATAAACCTTAATAGCTGTTGGTTTAATTTCTGAGCTAAATACACATTTTGGGGTGATTGAATTTTTTTTACATGCATTCTCAAACCCAAGTCTAGTTCCGCCTATTCCTGCAAACAGGTCAATAAATTTTAAATCAGAGGTTTTAGTTGGCATATTAGAAATAACTGTGAAACCGTTTTTATTGGTTTTCTCTGTTTTGGCGAATGTTTGTAGTGTTTGTTGCATTTTTATCCCTCC
>PCWY01000011.1 GCA_002762975.1 Candidatus Diapherotrites archaeon CG11_big_fil_rev_8_21_14_0_20_37_9
CGACCTGCCCCTTTTTGCTGACAGTGATTATTTCCATTTGAGTCATAGAACTAAATTAGTGCAAACAATTTATAAATGTAAGTTAAAGCTTACTTGTAAGGTCATTCCTACTAAATTCCTTCGAGAATGTTACGCTAGAAGATTTCACTCATTTTCATGCAAGAATCAGTTTCAAGCATCACGCTTAAAGTTTTATTTATGGCTTTTGCTTTTGTGAACTTTCTAAATTACAAACTGTAGTGCCTAACCAAAAAACCGCTTTTTGCCAGCCAAAAAGTGCGCTGTAGTGTCTAAAATTCATCAGTTTTACAGTAGGTGTTCCGCTATTTCCTTGATTATCCGTGCCCTTCGCTGGATTTGTTTTGCAGTATTGAGAGAAAGTTCTCTTCCGTAATCCGCCTCACTTTTATTTGACATAAGGAATTCATATGCGTCCCTGTATTTTTGGAAATCCGGGCCAAGCGTTTCTCTGAGACCTTCAAAGTAGCTCGTGTCTGAATGTTGTTTGTGTCTGGGTATTTGTTTCAGGTATTTCTGGCAAATTGCATTGTGATAATTGATTGCAGCATTTATAAAGAGATGCGCTCCTGTATGGTATTTTTCATCTTCGAATTGCTCCTGGGCTGTTTTATAACGTTCATTCGCCAAGTCAAGATGTTGTTTGTATACGCTCAATCCATTTCCCTCCTTTCAATATCTTGCCCTCTGTCAGTATGTTTTGCAGGAACTTGTCTTTTTCTTTCCATCTCTCTTTGAGATCCTTTTTTACCATTATTACTGGTGAAAACCTTATCCCCGTTCTACCTGTAGCTTTAACGAACTCTTCTCTTACTTGTTCCGAAACATTGCTGGAGTCTTCCTCCAACGCAACAAGCACATCCAAATCGGAAAAGTAATTAAAGTCTTTTCGTGCTCTTGAACCGAACACAATTATTGCTTTCACTGCTTTTTTCTTCAGCCAAGACATTCTTTTTAACTCTTCCACAAGCGGCTTTTGGAAATTCCTTGTTTTCTCGAAAACCTTTTTTAGTTCAGGGAGCAAATAATATTTGGTGTTTATGTAAACCATCTTGTTCCTGCCCTCCTGCCTTGAGAGCACCAATCCAGATTTTTCCCATTCCAAAACAATGTTGGAAACAGATGCCTTGGACAAGTCTGAGAGTCTTCCGAGGCCTGATACGGAAAATGATGCGCCGGGTCTTTCAAGCATTTTTTCCAAAATCCTTGCTTTTGCTTGTGAATCAATCAATGTTTGTAGCATTCGCATAAAAAATCACCGTTCAGTAATAGTGAACATACGTTCATTAATAATGGACAGTTTAAAAGGCTATTGATTTTTTATTTGCCTGAAAATATTCCGCCTAACTAGTTAAGCATACAAAATAGCTGAAAACGTGTGCCTAACTTTGGGAATCGCCGCATCCGCATTATTACTCCGCTTATTCCCACTCAATTGTTGCAGGCGGTTTATGCGTAATATCAAGCATTACCGCGCCTACTCCTTTTATTGCCTTGATTTTTTCAACCATCTCCTCAAGAACCGATGGGCCAAGCTTTGCAAACTTTGCGGTCATAGCCTCTTTTGAATACACAGGTCTTAGCACAATCCCCTGTCCTTTTCCGTTGAAATCCACCGGCAACAATACTACAGGAAACTGCCAGATTTCATGAAGCAATCCCCTTTCTTTTATTGTTTCCATTGCAATAGCATCTGCTTCTTTTAATATTTCAATCCTGTCTTTTGTAAGATAAGCTTCTTTTAGTTCAAGTGAATCAATTCCTCTAGGCCTCAGTAAAAAAACAACTCTGTTTACTGAAGTAAATTTATTGGTTATTTTTGTTGACGCATTTTCAAGTGCACTATAATCAAGTGTTCCCTCAAGCACAACTGCATTGCTATAAGTCCTGTTATCTCCTTGTACTCCAACAGCTTTCACTGGAAGCAATTTTGCCTCAAATCCATCCTCTTTTGCAACTTTAATTATTTTCTTTTCAAGTGCCTCATCAATTTTTTCTTTGCCATTACTGCACAGAATCCTTATAGCTGTCCCCGGCCCGGGGAAAGGGTGCCGTTCAACAAGATTTTCAGGCAAACCAAGGAGCTTGCCAAGTTCCCTTACCTCATCCTTATACAATTGGTTAAGCGGCTCAATCACATTCCCTTTTTCAATCATTTCCATTATTATCGGTGCCCTGTTATGGTGCGTCTTGATTTTTTTCGCATTTTCAGTTCCGCCGGTTTCAATAGTATCAGGATAAATCGTTCCCTGCCCAAGTAACCATGTTTCAGTATCAAAATTCATGTTTTCAATTTCCTGCATTGCAATCTCAACAAAAAGTTTTCCAATAATCTGTCTTTTTTCCTCAGGATCATAAATTCCCTTGAGCTTTTTCAAAAATTCCTCTTCAGCATCAGCAACATGTACTTCATTAATCCCTAATTTTTCCAATTCAGTTTTCACGAATGCACTTTCACCTTTTCTCATAAAACCAGTATCAACATGCAATGCATGAATCCTTTCAGATCCGATTGCCTTGTCAAGCAATGCAAGGCAAACAGTGGAATCAACACCGCCGCTCAAAAGCAAAAAAACATTTTTATCGCCGGCTTCTTTTTTGATGCTTTCAATTTTTTCACCCAAAAAATTCTGCATTGTCCAGTTCTTTTCGCAATTGCATACATCAAAAACAAAATTGGATATAATCTGCAAACCATTTTCTGTATGCGTTACTTCAGGGTGAAATTGTAATCCGAAAATCCTTTTCTCATCATCCATTATTGCCGCGTATTCACAATCATTTGTTGAACCTATTTGTGTGAATCCAATAGGAAGCTCCTTCACCTTATCTCCGTGGCTCATCCATGCGGTGAATTCCTTTGGAACGCGATTAAATAATTCGCTTTCCTCCGCAACAAGTTTTGCCGTGCCATATTCTTTTGTTTCTCCAGGTTCAACTTTACCGCCAAGCTCATGCGCAATCAATTGTTGTCCGTAGCAAAGTCCAAGGACAGGTATTTCAAGTGAAAATATTTCAGGGTTAAATGCAACAGCATCTTTTGCATAAACGCTTTGTGGCCCTCCGCTCAGGATAATTCCTTTCGCTTTTTTCAACTCATCTGCGAGCGCTGTAGGCGCCATTATTTCAGAGTACACATTCAAATCACGAACGCGCCTTGCAAGAAGATGTGTGTACTGGCTTCCAAAATCCAGTACAATTATTTTATTCTCCGTATCCATGTAAAATTTAATAGTTGTAATTAATTTAAGCTGTTCTGTTTACTCGGTTGTAACACAGTACTCTATTATTTCACTTGTCTCAGGATCTGTTGTGTCAGGCTGGCAGCAACTGTCTTTTGTGAATTCAGTTGTAGTTCCTCTTATAGGATCAAGGCAGGTTTTTTCCTCAGCGCAAACAATTCCGCCTTTCTGTTCACATGTAGGTATACAATCAGCATCCTCATTTGTTTTTTCTGTTTCCTCATCAATTATTGTTGCGCCTGGTGATCCTTCATAAGTGCAGAATGCAGGACAGTAATGGTCTCCGTTTGCGCATTCATTTATTGTTTCAAATTTGCATTTTTTCTCTGCTATGCTACAAGTGTCCTTTGTACTGGATTTGTTATCGTTGCACTCAGAATCCGCTTCACAGTAAGTGGGGCTTTTGCAGTCATTGTCATTAAGCACACTGCAAATATCTTCCTCACAAACACCGTCATTATCAACACATTTCAAAAGATTCCCGATTTTTTGCTTACACTCAGCTTTGTAAGCGCTGAATGTAATATTATTGCAGATTGTTGTGTCCTCTGTTGCAACCGCATATTCATTGTAGCAGTATTCTTTTGCAGGGTATGGGAATAATTTTAGATTATCTCTAGGTGCTTTTTCGCACACATCCGGCGCTGAAAAATTAAGTGCAATATCCGCATAACACCAGAAGTAAGCCCTGTCTGTTCTGATGTCCTCACACAAGGACAAATCCCTTTGCGCAAGAGCAATCCTTGAAAGGCAATCATCAGATCCGCCTATATCCCCGGGCGATGAATAACAAAGTTCAGTATCTCCCAGTTCAACCGCAACATCTATTTTGCATTTTCTCTTCAATGAACTATTGCCCTTTATGTTCTCGCATGCTTCAATATCTTTTTCAATTACAGCTGCTTTTATTGTGCAAAGATTCTTTACAATGCTATCTGTTGACTGTATTTTTCCGCACGTTTCAGAATCAGGGTAAATATCAACAACGACTTCAAGGCAATGGGTTTTTCGTGCATCTTTTATGTTGTAGCAATAATCCGCATCCCCTGTTTTTTTCGAGTACCATAAACTGCAATTAACTGTTGAATTAGTGTCAGTGAAGTCAGTACAATTTACCTCTTCTATAGGAATATTATCTGCTTTTACAAAACAATCTACTCTTTTAACAACATCATTTAATTTTGCGCATATCTCTCCGGGCAATTTCCCAGGAACTGAAAGGTAACAGCTGTCCTTATCTCCCTGCTTTACATTATCACAAAGGAATGCATCTCTGGCCTTTACAGCAACCTGCCTATAACAGCTGTCCCTGCTGTCAGGTGCAAATATTTTTCCGCAAGTATCTCCTTCCGCATTTTTAATTGCCGAGTTAAGCATGCACTCATCTCTATACCCCTTATTTGAGATTTTATCGCATGTTTCCTCTTTCCCTGTTGCCAGTCCAACCGATTTCAAACAATCATTTTTGGTGTCTCCGTTAACAATTTTTCCGCAAATAAAATCATCCTTAACATCAGTTCCAATTTGGTAAAAGCACCTGTCCTGTGAAATTAAAACGACCCTGTTGCAGACAACATCATTTTTCTCTCTCTTTCCAAGATCCAAAAGACACTCATCTATTTTTCCTGCAGTATCAAGCGCAACACAATCCCTAAGCTTTGTTTCAAATGTAGGGTTTGTCTGCGTTCCTGTACCGCCTGTTCCTCCAGTGCTTCCGCTTGAACCGTCTGAACTTCCGCCTGTTCCTCCAGAACCCGAATTGCCTTTGTTTCCAAGCACATCCTGCAATGAACCTTTCTTGGTGCAACCGCTTAAAAGTATTACAAAAAGAACCAATACAATTGCAATTACAAAAAATCTGGATTTCATTTCATAATGTAAACTGAATTCTTCTATAAATAGGTTAGCATCAAATAAGTCAAAAACCAAACAACTATTCGAAATGTAAAGTATTTTCCTCGTATTGGTTTCGATTACAAACCAAAATCTTTATATATTACTTTTAGGTTACTACTATTGTCTTTTAAAGAGGTGAAGCTCCCAATGCGCCACGAAATAATGTATAAATCAATGATACTGGCATCCGTGCTGGTCGTATCACTAGCCCTAAGTTTCATCTAAAGGGCTAGGGCGATTTCTTTTTTTTAATTTTTTTTATTTTAGTTTTAATTTCGTTATAATTGCTTATTTTTGGGTTTTATTTTTTTTAAAAAAATTAGTTGCCCGAGTATTACTTGGGTAAATTTAGTTTGTTTTTAATGTGCCAGTCTTTCTGCTCTTTCAAGAAGTTTTACCGCTTTAACTGCATTATTGACTTTTAGCTCTACTCCGCTGGGAAGTCTTCCAATTACTGCATCTTCAGCAAATGATCTTCTTGGATTTGAACTCCATTTATATGCGGTTTCAACCATTGATTGAATCTGATTTATTCTATCTGCAATTTCTTCTTGTACTGCTATATCTGTCTCACGTGTTAATCTTTCATTTAGGCGCCTAACATTATCGGCAGTTCTTTCAATAAGCCCGGCAACATTTGCAGGAGGGAAGTGGCCTCCAGGTCTTCCATGGTATGTGTCTGCATCAGCAACAAAATCAGCATATGCTCTTACTAAGTTTGCTGTTCTGCTTTTCAATTTTTCTGCAGTTTTAATCGTTTGTTTTACTGCTCTGTCCGCATAAAGAACATATTGAGCTGCAAGTGCATCATTTTTCATCATTTCTCTTGTGAATTTGGATTCAAGATCTGCCTTTTTTGCATATTCTTGGTTTAGGATGCCTTTTACTCTTTCAGACATCGCTGATCTCATTACCGATTCGCTTTCAAGCTGCCTTGCAGCTTTGTTTGCATTTACGTTTGATCTCCAATTCCAAAATCCCTGGATAAGTTTTCCTGTAACAGTAGTGTACTTTCCATTCAAAAGCAGATTCTGCCAACCATATGCGGTTCGAGCCTCTGCTTTGTAACTCTGTGCAAGAGCCAAGTTTTCTTTTGCAGCAGATTCAAGGGTCTTTGTTTGGAATTTACCTCTTAATGCTTCCCATCTTATTAATTTAGAATCAAGTGCCGGAACTCTTGCAATTACCAAATTAACTTGTCTATTCAGCCTGTTTTCTGCTATAGCAGTTTTAACAACTCCAATTTCTCTTTTTTTTTCTATTTTTTGCATTCCTATTTTTTTTCCTAAATCCCTTGCTCTGCTTGGTCTATGAAATACCATATCCATATCACCCTCGTAAGTGTAATTTTAAAATATTTTAGTTCCAGGGCATATAAATTAGTTTGCATTTTACTGTGACTAAGTGAACCAAGATTTATATATTACATTACTTATGAATCTTATTAATTAATTTTGAATATTTGGGTAATATCATGAATAAATTATTGGTTGTTGGAGTAATTGTTGTTGTGCTTGCTGGCGTTTACTTTTTTATGTTCTTTCCTAATGCTGTAATTTCTCAAGCAGATTTTGCCTTATCTAATGCAGGGGTAGAACAGGATTTTATTTCATATAATCTTTCTGATCTTGTAGCACTTAATTCCGCCGAACTTGCAAGTCTTGATTATGATTTGAGAAAAGTTCAAGCTTCTTCAAATGATTCTGCTGAAAGTGCCGCTCTTGGAATTTCATTAAGAACAGTTGCGATTGTACAACAGCAGAAAAAGATAGATAAACTTTCTTTTGAGCTAGGTCAAATTCAGGATCCTTGCCAAACGCTTGAATTGAGAAACAATCAATATGACAACCTTGTTGAATTGAAAAGGCTTTCAGATTCCTTTAATTCTGCCTTGCTTGATTTTTCCAAAAAATATCCTTCGAAAATGGCAGAATATAACATTTATCCTACTGGGTATAGTGAACTCATTTCGCAAGAAACAATTGATCTTTATGGTGCTGCTGTTCTTAACAGCGAAGAAAGTTGCGGGGTGAATGCATGAAGAAAGCATTACTTGTTCTTTTTGTTCTTTTACTAGCGTCAATTACACTTGCTGATGTTCCAAGAACATCAGGCGTTGCTGACGGTAGAAATTCATTAAATACTGTTTCAGTTCAAGGTAGCTTGGAATTTGATCAACCTCAACCTTTTGCTCTTAAACCAATAACTGGGTTGGAAGAATCAGGTATCCCGATTTATACAAATTGGATGCAAACAGATCTTCATTTGAAAGGGGATTGGTACATTGATGAAGGAAATCCAACATCCACTTCCTTTAATCCTCTTGATTTAAGTTTTGATGTAACAACTACGCTTTTTGGAACGGTAAATCCAGTGCATAGTCAGGCAACTATTAGGGTTGTAAATTCTCTTTATTCAATTAAATTTGAAGAAGGTATAGGTGACACTGCTGTTTTCATTACTGTTACAAAAGATGGTGCTCCTTGCGGAGGATCTAATGGAAGGATTTCAAAAACTCTAACTAGGGGCGGTATATGGATAACGGAATTCCAGCAGCAATGTGGGATTGCTTTCTTTGCTGAG
The DNA here is from genome assembly GCA_002762975.1 of Candidatus Diapherotrites archaeon CG11_big_fil_rev_8_21_14_0_20_37_9. Classification (GTDB taxonomy): domain Archaea; phylum Iainarchaeota; class Iainarchaeia; order Iainarchaeales; family Iainarchaeaceae; genus PCWY01. The sequence goes on from PCWY01000011.1 coordinate 7,740, forward strand.
TGGGAAACTATTGCTTATCGAGCCGATGTTGAAGTTCATTATATTTCCTTTTCAGATTCTGTTCTTGTTCAGGAAGAAAAAAAAGTAATGGATTATATCGAGACGAATGTAGCTAAACAGGAAATTAAGGTTGAAACAACTCCAGGAAAATTCCAAAAAATTAACACTCATTTTGTAAGTGCTGCAGAACAATGGAGGGACAAATTCAGAGTAATTAATATTGATGATCCTCTTGATTTTGTGAGGAATGAGGACAATAGTTATGCCATTTCTGTTCACACTCCAATTTTTTTTAATGAAGAAATTTCTCAGGATCCTTCAGGAAAAACAAAAGGTCTTGTTATAACAAAAGGTTCAGAAATACTTTATTTCATTACAATTATCCCTCAAATTTCAAATGAATATTGGGTTGCAAAATCTGTTTCAACTCCAAAACCAAAAATACAGGATTATTTGAAAGGGGATTATTCTGATCTTGAAAATGAGGTTTTCCTTGATAGTACAAAATGGAAGGGAATACAGGGAGTAAAAGAAAACGATCATGATGATATAATTCAAGGTGGTTTGGTTGCAACTTCTATTGTAGGTGCTGGAACATCAGTAGCCACTTTAGGTGCTTTTGGAACAACAATCGGAGTAGCTGCATTAACTCTTACCCCTGCAGGATGGATAGTAGGCGCAGGTGTAGCAGTTGTGGCTTTAGCCGCTCTTCCTGTTTATCATTTCACCGACACAGACACTTATTTCTATGATGGTACTCCTGCAAAGCTTGTTATTAATGATGATCTTGAGTTCTGGTCCAAAAAGGAGGCTAAAGTCAATTTCTTGTTAGTTGGAAATCCTAATGGAACCAAGTTTGAACCAACTGCAATTATTAAAGATGGCTGGATAGGAATTGCTTTTGAAACCATTCCTGCTGGAGTTACAATTGATGAAATCAGCCAAAAAATGATTTTCAAGAATGCTGCTGGAACTCAATTGGATGTTAATACAAAGTATGTAAGGAAAGGAGTAAAGTTTGATGTTGCCGGAAAGATAATTCCTGCATCAGATACAACCCCAACAGTTTCCGTAACTAAAGATGTTATTTTCATTAGGCCTGAAGAACTCAAAATTAAAGTCGGCGAGAGTTTTTCAGTTGATTTGGGAATTAAAGGTGTTTCAGGAACTAACGGAAAGGTTTATAATGGTCAATTCAAAATACATACAAGGAAAAGTGTTTTAGAGCAAAGTGATTTGGATGAACTACCCTAAAATTAATTTATTTGCATTATCAGCAATATTCCTGCTTTTGATTGTAGCATCGGCTTCTGCTGTTCTTATTATTGAGGGTGATTGGACTGAGGATACAACTAGTTCTGCAACCAGCACAAGCACTGAATGTAAACCTGTAATTACTTCTATTGATATTTCAGGAACCGTTGCAACTGAACCTGCTGATGGTGTAATGTCTGCAACTGATTGGGATTCAGCCGTACAAGCTAATTCAACATTAAATAGAATAGAATTCAATAAAGGAAAAACAATTCAAATTAAATTTAAACCAAACGAAGATGATTGTACTTATTCAAAATATTATTTTAGATTGAAAGATGATTCAGAGGCTTTTTACAATCTTGGGTATGTTGAAACCAAGGGTTTTGTAAAAGAAGGGGAAATAATTGTTTCTCCGAAAATCTTTTTGAATGCAGGCTTTACCGGTCCAAGCGAAACAAACAAATTGAATGACTTTGTTGGACCAATTTCCGGGGAAAAATCGTTCACTATTCATATTGCCGCACTCTACACTAAAACTGGCGCAACAACCAAGGGAAATACTTCTTCTGATGCATTTTCAATTATTCTTACATCCGATTATTCTCCAGTACTTTCATGCAACGATTCAATCGCAATTTGCCTTGCGCAAATCAATAAGAAGTTGGTTGATAGATTCGCAAATTAAATTAATTTTTTTGATTTGCAATTTAGTAGTTTGCTGGTTTTAAAAAAAAGTTTTACGCAAACATCTTTTCCGAGAAATTCATGTCGGTTTGTGGTTGCTTTGCAACTTTCACAATTGCTTCCTCGAAGTCCTTTGTGCTTATCCTTGAACCGTTTTTTCGCAGGGTAAAGATTCCTGCTTCCATGCAGACTGCCTTGATGTCCGCGCCTGTAATGCCTTCAGCTGGTTCGGCTAGTGAATTAATTGCAATGCTTTTATCTAAATTCATTTTTTTTATTTTTCAAGTAGCCATTTCCATATTGGTTTTGTGTTTATTTTTTGTATTTGTGTTTCTTGGTCGAATGTTATTAGGATTGGTTTGTTTTTGAATTTTTTTGTTGCTTCAATCAATCCCTGCATTTCTCTTTTTTGGTTTTCTTGATTTAGTGCATAACATACTTGGATTGAGTGTTTTGTTGTAATGAAGTCACATTCAAATCCATTGGTGTAATGGTTTACTTTATCTTGTCTTCTCATTAGTTCAATAGCTACAATGTTTTCAAGAAGTCTTCCTTTATTTTCTTCTCCATAATAGTTTGCAAAAGCGTGATCATATAGATATGCTTTTTTTTGGTAGTTGGATTCTTTTTTCATTGATTTTTGTTTGGCGGTTATAAAAAAACTGAAATAAATATCTTCGAGGATTTTTGAATATTTTTGGATTACTGAAGTGCTTGATTTGTAAGAATTGCTTTTGGCAAAATTATTGAATTTGTTTAGTGAATAGTTTCCCCCGTAATGTCTTGCCAAAAAAAGCATTAATAGGCGCATTAAATCCGTGTTTTTAATAGCGTATCTTTCAATTATGTCTTGAAAAAGCATTGTTTTAAAATATTGGTCGATAAGTTCTAGTTTGTTTTCTAATATGATTTCTGGAAAGCCACTTAATGAAAAGTATTCTTCAAATGCCCTTTTTACTTGTAATTTAGTTTTGCTGAACTCCCAGTTTTTTTCAAGTTTAATTCCTTTAAAATTAATGAATTCTTTAAATGAAAAAGGTAATACTTGGACGGGGTAATCTCTTCCTCTTAATGCTGTTGCTATTTCTTTGCTTAAAAATTTTGAGTTTGACCCTGAAATATAGGTTAAATAGTTTTCATCGTTTAACCTTCTTATGAATTTGTCCCAGTTCGGGATGTTTTGGATTTCATCTAAAAAAAGAATGGGTTTTTTTTCTCCATAAAGTTCAGCGTATGCTTCAAGGATTAGATTTAGTTGATTTGGTTTTAATTCTGACAAATTTTCGTTTTCAAAATTCAAATAAATGAAGTCTTTTAATGTGTTTCCTTTTTTGATTCTTTTTTTCATTATTTGGTAGAGAAAATATGTTTTGCCTGCTCTTCTTGGGCCGATTGTAACAATTATTTTATTTATTTTTTTAAATTCAGGTATTTCAATGTCTCTTTCAATTAGTTCGGGTAATTCGGATGAGTGGAATTTAATTAGTAATTCTTTGATTATTTTTTTTAATTCAAAACTTTCCATAAAAAACCTATTTAATTGTAGTCGGAATAATATTTAAATCTTTCTTTTAAAAGAAAGATTTTCGACATATTTGTTCTTTTAGAAACCCCTTCCCCGCTATAAGGGGTAAGCCGTTTACTAACCGCGTTCGGTTGGGGAACGCACTGCCTCTTTGAGGCAGGGCATGCGTGTCGCCGGCGCCCCGGCGAGGGGAACAGAAACCCGACGGGCTTCAGCCCGCTGTAGTTTAAAATTTTAAACATACATTTTTTCGGAAAAGTTCTGATAGATTTTTGGCTGTTTTGCCACTTTCACAATTGCTTCCTCAAAATCCTTTTGGGGTATTTTGTTTGCGTTTTTTCTAAGTGTAAATATTCCTGCTTCCATGCAGACTGCCTTGATGTCTGCTCCTATTAAGCATTCAGATGATTTTGTTGTGTGTGTGGGGAGAAATGGTTATAGTATTTGGTTTTCGTTAATTTTTTTTATTGCTTCTTTGTAGCTTGGGTATTTTTTTGTTAGGTTTTTAATATCCCTTAAGTAGTCTTTTTCTGAAACGATTTTTTTGGTAATTTTGATTCCTATTTTTTTTGCTTTCTTTTCAATTAATTTATTGTTTATTTTTATTCTTTTTTTTAACAAAAACCATGTGTCAAAGAGGTCTCTTCCTTTTTGTCTTGAATGGAGTGCGATTATTTTTTCTGCAAGTATTTCTTCAAGGGTCATTGTTTTTACTAGAAAATTTTTTTTTGTTTCAGGGTATTCTGATTCAAGTATATTCCATTCCGGTTCTAAATTGGTTCCGAGTCTTTTTCCTGCATCTATTCTAATGCTGTTTTTTGAGGTTTGGTTTCCTGAAAACAAAGGCCCCTCAAATGCAATTGTACAGGCATAAGCTTCATTAAAGAGTTCTTCTTTTTTAAATTCTGCTTTAAATCCTATTTTTTTTATTTTTTCAAGTGTTTTGCCTACTTGTTTTTGAAACAATTCTGGGTTTGTTATATTAAAATCAAGATCTTCTGAAAACCTATCTAAATTATAAATAAATTTCATGCATGTTCCGCCCTTAAAAACTGCGTCCTCAAAGTTTTCAAAGTAATAAAAAAGAAAGAGTTTTAGAAAATACTCTTTTTCCTGCTGGTAATTGTTTAAACCAGTTTTCATGGATATTTTTGAAATTTCTTCTTTTGAAATCATATTATTTCCTCTTCTCTTTTTTCGTTTATGCCGATTTTCCATTTCTTGTTGTAATTGCTTGTTTTTTTAGCTTTTGGATCAAGCTTTATGAATCCTTTTGACTTATTTTTTTCCAGCTTTTCTAATAGTTTTTTGTTTACTTTAAGGTTTAATGTTTCGATTAAAAAACCTATTCGTGAGTTTAAAGATTTATTTTCTAGTTTGAATAGGTATTTGAAAATCGTTTTTTCATTTAACTCAGGCCATGCATTTTTGAATGATTTTTTGAATTCAGAAAATCCCCCCGCTAACTCAAAATTTAGTGCTGAATCTAGGATTGCTTTTTCCTTTGATGCAATTGCAAAGCCTGTTTCTTTAGTGTATCCAAAAAAGTTTTCTTTTTTAACAGTTATTGGTTGGATTGTTATTTGTTTATTTTGGATTTTTTTGAATTGCTTAGGTGATGCTACTTGTATTGTCTTAACTTGTTGTTCGGTAAAACCATAAAATGAGAGTGCCGTCCAAAAACTAATGTATGATGGGATAAATGTATTTGTGGCTACTAAATATGGGTTTTCGATTGCTGTTTGGGCTTTGCAGTATTGGTTACGTAAAAGTTTAATTAGAAAACCTTTTTTTTCAAGTGATGAAAATATTTCGCTTAATCGGTGGGTTGAAATTTTGGTTATTCTTTGCAATTCTGTAGCTCCAAAAACTACAAGCCCTGTTTTTTCCGTTGCCCTAAGTACTTCAAGTTCTTGTGAAGAAATGCTTTTATAATTTTTATTGAGTAAAAATGAATTTTCCATAATAACTCAATATATTTTATATTTATAAATTTATCTTTTTTTTAAGCCTGCTTTTACCTTTTTTTAGTTTAAAAGATAATCCTATGCAAACATCTTTTCCGAAAAATTCTGATCCATTTTCGGTTGTTTTGCCACTTTCACAATTGCTTCCTCAAAGTCCTTTGCGCTTATCCTTGAGCCGTTTTTTCTTAATGTGAAAATTCCTGCTTCCATGCAAACCGCCTTGATGTCCGCGCCCGTAAGGCCATCGGAGAGTTCAGCAAGCGCATTTACATCTACTTTTTTCTCCATGTTCATTTTCTTTGTGTGGATTGTAAATATTTTTTTCCTTGCCTCTACATCAGGCAATGGGATTTCAATTACTCTGTCAAAGCGTCCAGGTCTTAAAAGTGCAGGATCAAGCATGTCAAGCCTATTTGTTGCGCCCATGATTTTTACTTCTTTTTTTGAGTGGAAACCATCCATTTCAGCAAGCAATTGCATCAATGTTCTCTGTACCTCTCTATCTCCATTTGCGGTATCGTACCTGTGGGAACCAACAGCATCTATTTCATCTATAAAAATAATTGAAGGTGCTTTTTCCTTTGCAAGTTTGAATACATCCCGAACAAGTCTTGATCCTTCTCCGATGTATTTGCGCACTAATTCCGAACCTGAAAGGGATATGAATG
>PCWY01000070.1 GCA_002762975.1 Candidatus Diapherotrites archaeon CG11_big_fil_rev_8_21_14_0_20_37_9
CAGGGAGACATTACAAAAGTAATTGAAATGAACGCAAAACAGAGAAGGCAGATGATTGAAGAGGCTGCTGGTTTGCAGGAATTTGAAGAAAAAAAAGAAGAGGCAATGAAAAAGCTTGAAAAGGTTGAGCAAAGGGTCAAGGATACGAACCTTGTTCTTAGGGAAAGGGAAAATTATCTTGCACAGCTTGAAAAGGAAAGGGAAATTGCATTAAGGTACAACCAACTGAAAGAGGAATTGAAGAAATCAAAGGCAACTATACTTGTAGAAGAAATTAAAATTATTAAAAAGGAACTTGCAGGGGCAAAAAAAACGCTTGAAGCAATGGAAAAAGAAATTGTGGAAAGCAGAAAAGAAAGGGATTTGCTTCAGGAAGAGGAAAAGGAACTTGAAAGAAAAGTAGAGGAGATTACAAAACAACTTATCAATGCAAGCGAAAAAACTTATTCAACGCTTGGAAAGGAAGTTGAGCAGAAGCGCGGGCACATGAATCTTATTAAAGAAAGACTTGAATCAAAAACTGCTTTGCTTGAGGAAAAACTCAGGCGTGTGGAAAATGTTAAGGATGAAATAAAAGACATGAAAAAAAGCAAGGGAGAAAAGGAGGAGCAATTAAAGGCAGCAAGGGATTCGCTTGAAAAAATCGATTCTGCATTAAAACAAATCAAGGAAGCGATAAGCGCAAAAAACCCTGGGCTTGAGAAAAGAAAACTCGGGATTGCGAATGATGAGCAGAGGCTCTCTGAATTAAGAAAAGATCTTGAGGAACTCAGGGAAAAAATACACACAGTTAATTCAAGAAAAAACAGTGCTGAAAAGGACAGGAAGCTTGCGTCACAGATTATTGCAGAAGCTGAACCAAGAAAACAAAGGCTTGAAGAAAGGGCAAGAGAAAAGAAGGATATTGAAAAGAAAATTCTCGAACTTGAAAAAAAAGGTTTAAATGAAAAGCTGAAGCGCATTGAAGATGCAATTGAGAAGGCAAATTCAGAAATTCATTCAGCAAAAGGGAGAATAGAAAATATTCTTGAATCTGTGCAGCTGCTTTCAAGAACAAAGGCAGAGTGTCCTACTTGCGATAATCCGATTGATGAAAAGCATAAAAATAATGTTACAAAGAAAAAAGAGGGGGAAGTTGCTTCTCTGAAAGAAAAAATAAGGGCGCTTGAGGAAGATAGGAAAAAGCTTGTTGCGCAGAAAGAAATGCTTATTGCGGAGGAAAGAGAATTTTCACAACTGACCTATTCGCTGAAAAGTTTCCAAGGAATTGAGGAAGAGCTAAGGAAAATTAGTGAAAGGATTTCTGAAAGCAGACAGGTGCTTGCAACACAGAAAACGGATTTGCTTGAAAAGGAAGAAATTTCTTTAAGGGCGAAAATTGGTTCGCTTGAAAAGGAAAAGAGCATGTTTGAGGAAAAACTGAGGCAGTTCAGGGAAAGCGATATGAATACCCATATGAATGAACTGATTGAAAAAATGCACGAGCTTAATGAACAGAAAAGCGAGAAGGAAACTTTTGTTGCGAGGGTTTCGACTGAATTGGGTGAGGCGCTTGAAAAGAAAATAATTGAAAGGGAAAAGGAGCTTTCAAATGCCGAAGAGAGTAACGGCGAGATAAAAAAAGGCATTAAAGAGCTTGATGAAGAAAAAAAGAAAGCTGAAAAAGATTTAGGTGAAATGGAAACGGAGCTTGAAAAAGCAAACAAGGCAAACAAACTTCTTGAGGAGGAAAAGGAAAGAGTTACGACAAAAATCGGGAACATTTCAGGAAAAAGGGAAGGTCTTGCGGTTAAGATTGAAAATAGAGAAAAGGAAATGAATGAATTTAATATACAGCAATCAAGGAATGAAGTCAGAATAGTTGACCTTGAAGAGGAATTCAAGTATTATGAAAATGTGAAACCCTTGGAAGAATTCAAGCTCAATGATTTGAAGAGCAGAATTCCGGAAGTTGAAAAAGAAATTGACAAAATGGGCGCAGTGAATATGAAAGCACTTGGGGATTTTGAACATTTCAAAAAAGAGGTTGATGAGGTAAGGGGAAAGGCCGATAAACTTGATCAGGAAAGGAAGGCAGTTCTTGAAATGATTGATAAGATTGATGTGCGGAAGCTGAACATTTTCATGGATTGTTTCAATTTTGTTTCAAAGAGATTCGGGGAGCTTTATTATAATTTCTTTGAAGGCGAAGGAAAACTTGATTTAAGCGACAAGGAAAGCCCATTGGAAGGTGGACTTCTTATACATGCAAAATACAAGGAAGATACAATCAAGAGCATTGATGCAATGAGTGGCGGGGAAAAGAGCCTTACTGCACTTGCTTTTTTGTTTGCAATTCAATCGTTTGAGCCTGCGCCTTTTTACATTCTGGATGAGGTTGATGCCGCGTTAGATAAAGAAAATTCTATTAAAGTAGGACGCCTGATAAAAGAGCAAAGCAAAAACAGCCAGTTTATTTCAATAAGCCATAACGAGGCAGTGATAAATCAGGCTGACCAGATTATAGGTGTTGCTTTGAACAAGCAGAAAAGCTCCATTATAAGCCTCAAATTGGGGGGGCACAAAGGAGATTTTGAGAGAGGAAGCTGAAGAGCAAGAAAAAGAGGAATAAATGCTAAGTTTTTATATATTTTGCAAGATTTTTAATTTAACAATAATAAATTTAACTTAACAATAATAAATAATTTTTATAATTCCAAAAAAAAGTTAAAAAAAGGAGGATTTTCTTTTGGTTCTGGAAATATTGATTGTAACAGGTATTTTAGGTTTGGTTTTCGCAGGATATCAAACAATAATGATTAATAAAAAATCCGCAGGAACCAAGGAAATGCAGGAAATATCCTCTTTTATAAGAGAAGGCGCATTTGCTTATCTCAGGAAACAGTACACGATTCTTGCCGTTTTTATTGTGATTATTGCCGCTGTGCTTGTAATGTTCATTAGCTGGATGACTGCAGTTGCTTATGTATTTGGAGCTGTTTGCAGTATTGTTGCGGGTTTCCTTGGAATGAACTCTGCAACAAATGCTAATGTAAGAACTGCACAAGCTGCAACAAAAAGCGTGCAGGAAGCTCTTTCAGTTGGTTTTTCAGCAGGAAGTATTCTTAGCATGTCCGCAGCAGGTCTTGGAGTTCTTGGAATAACTTTTGTATATTGGCTTATGGGTGATTTCTTTGGGGTTGCAACACCTCAGGAAATTGTCACAATTGTGGCAGGCTTTGCATTAGGGGCAAGCTCGGTTGCACTCTTTGCAAGGGTCGGCGGAGGAATTTACACCAAAGCAGCTGATGTTGGCGCTGACCTTGTCGGAAAGGTTGAATCAGGAATACCTGAAGATGACCCAAGGAACCCTGCAGTTATTGCTGACCTTGTTGGAGACAATGTTGGAGATATAGCAGGAATGGGTGCTGACCTTTTCGAAAGTTATGTTGGAAGCATAATTGCTGCAATGGCAATAGGTGTTCTTTTCTTTGAAGGGAATGCAATTTTCTTCCCATTAATTATTTCAGCAATAGGGATTGTTGCATCAATTATAGGGTCTTTCTTTGTAAAGGCAAAGGATGAAACTCAGATTCACACTGCACTTAAAATGGGGTTAATAGTGGCTTCATTAATAGTGCTTGTTGGAGCGTATTTTGCAACAGTATCACTTGGAATTCTCCCAGCAACCTTTGAAGCACAGGGAATAACCTATGAAGTGCTTGGAGTTTACTTTGCAATAATTGCGGGACTCATTGGAGGAATATTAATCGGATTAACAACCGAATATTATACCTCAGATCATTATAAACCAGTGAAGAAACTTGCTGAAGCATCTAAATCAGGTGCAGCTACAAACATTATTCAGGGTCTTGGCCTTGGATATGAATCAACTGCTTTGCCTGTGCTTATAATAGCATTGACAACATTGATTGCATATAATTTTGCAGGCCTTTACGGTGTTGCAATTGCGGCAGTTGGAATGCTCTCAACATTAGGAGTAAGCCTTGCGGTTGATGCATACGGCCCTGTTTCAGATAATGCAGGCGGAATTGCAGAAATGGCACACATGGGAGCAGAAATCAGAAAAAGAACAGATGCTCTTGATAGTGCAGGAAATACTACAGCCGCAATCGGAAAAGGATTCGCAATTGGTTCCGCTGCACTTACAGCACTTGCATTGTTTGCTGCATTTGCACAGGCAATGAACCTTGAAGTAATAAACATAATCAACCCCCTCACAATTGTAGGTCTCTTTATTGGAGGAACAATAACCTTTGTCTTCACAAGCATGACAATGGGTGCTGTGGGAAGGGCTGCATTTGAAATGATTGAGGAAGTCAGAAGGCAATTCAGGGAAATTAAAGGGCTTATGCAAGGAAAAGCAAAAGCAGATTATGCAAGATGCGTTGAGATTTCAACTCATAGTGCTTTGAAAGAAATGATTCTACCAGGAGTAATTGCAATCGCTGCACCGTTTGTTGTCGGAATACTCCTTGGAGCTGAAGCACTTGGTGGAATGCTTGCAGGAGCACTTGTAACAGGAGTTGCACTTGCAATATCCATGGCAAACTCAGGCGGAGCTTGGGATAACGCAAAGAAGTATATTGAAGCAGGAAATTATGGGGGCAAGGGAAGCGAGCCTCATAAAGCTGCTGTTGTAGGAGACACTGTTGGTGACCCATTCAAGGACACAAGCGGACCCGCAATCAATATCCTGATAAAATTGATGACTATTGTGTCATTGATTTTTGTGCCATTGTTTGTTGCGGCAGTATAACTGCAACAAACAAAAATCACTTTTTTAAAAAGAGGGGTTTTTTATACCCCGAAAAACTATTTTTAATATATGGATAATTGAAACAATAAAAGCAAATATGCGTAGAGTGCCATCATCTGTAATGGCAGATCTTGTGCTTTTAATTCCATTGAGAAAAATTCCTATAAGGCTTCCAAAATTAATTGATGAATATTTAAGAGCAAAAAAACGATTAACTTCTACATAATAATGGTTTGTTGGATAATTAAAACCAAAAAGTAAAACAAAAAAGAATTATTTTTTATATGCAAATTTCCCTTTGCCTTTTTTTGAAGCCGTTTTTGAAGGGGGTTTTCCTTTAGGTGAGGGGGTATTTTTTGCAGGTTCTTTGCTTTTAACCTCTTTTTTTGTAGCCTGTTTCACTATTGCTGGAAGCAATTTCTTTCTTTTCTTGAGTAGGGTCTCAGCATCTGCACCTTGCAGCTCGGATTTTTTATCCAGAACCAATTTTAGCTCAGATTCCAGACTTTTTTTGAGGGAACTTATAGAACCAAGGTATTGGTTGAGCTTTTCGCTGAATTCTGCCTTTGAAATTACCCTTTCGCGGTAATGCTTTTTCAGACCTGAAATTCTCTCAGAATAAGAATCAATTTCACTTGAATAATCATCAGCAACATACATGTGCCTTAGCATATCTTTCCTTTCTTCTTCAAGGAAATCTAATGCTTCTCTTTTGTCTGATTTGCGCTTATCATAATCCCCATTAGATATTTTACCCTCAAGAAGCTGTTTGTCAAGGACAAGAATATCGCGTTTTAATTCGGCAATTTCCCGCATTACCGTGAAGTGCCTTGCTTTCCCCTGCTTCATCGTACCGAACAAAAATATTAATAGCAAAACAAGAACAATCATCAAGCCAAGAATCAATATGCCAATATAATATGGTGGTTCATTTGCAGTACCTTCCTTAACTGGCTTTTGATCTTCCTTGACAGATTCAAGTGCAGAGTAAGCTACAATAATTTTTTCTGATACTTCAAGAGTTGATTCTGAAAGATATGCAAGACTAAGTCCGCTTTGAAGACTACTTATTGACCTGTTGGCTTGAAGTTCTTTGTAATATCCGCCTGCTGAAAGGAAATATTTTGCATGATCAAGGTAAAGTGATGCCCACCCAATACCTGAGTTTGCATCAGCGAGTTTTTTTTCAGCATTTAATATTTCTGTTTGAAGTGATTTGGCAAGATCTTCATTTCCAATACCTGAAGAAGCTAGCTCAGAATCTGAAAGTGCTTTTGCTGAAACCGCATCAACCCATGCGGCCTCAAACCAACCTTTTTCAAATTCATTTTTCGCAGAATCTATTCTCCTTAGAATATCAGACCTATCTGATTCAGCAGCAAGTTTTTTGTAAGATAATTCTGCTTCAGAGATAGCTGCTGACGCATCCGCCTCAAAAATACTGCTTGGTGCAACATAATCTTTTGTTTCAGCAGAAATATTGTAAAAATCTTTTGAAACATCAAGCCAGGAAACAGCAAAAGAGTAATCCTGCAAATTTTTTAATGCAATTAAAACATCATCCTCTGCCACACCATCAACAACAACTGTTTTTTCTGAAAGAAGACGATCAACAGTAAGCCTTGCATAAGTGAAACGTTGCTGTGCAGAAACAAACCATTCCAAACCGTCTTTTGGCACAGGCCCTGAAAGTTTGACCTCAAAATTATTGATTTCCTGACGCAGTTCAAACAATTTCAAATCAAGAGCAGTGGAATTTGACTTCAACAGGGAAGGGTTTACTGAAACTTCCTTTACAAGAACTGCATCAACGCGCGCAAGGAAAGCAAAATTTGCAGCAGAATAAAGATAATTCTGTTCGTTCAAAATTTCTGCGTTTGAAAGAGTCTGCTCGGCAGAATTAAGTGTTTGTAAAAGGAATTCTGTTGCGCTCGGATCCTCAAGAAGCGATGATGAAAGCGCATTTCTTGCCTCGCTTGTAATCTGTTTTGTTTCATTAATATAATTTGTAGTGAGAATTTTGAAAGACCCTAAATTGTTTGGAAGATTTATTTTTTCAGGAACAAAATCAGGGATTATTTCAACCGCGGAAGCATTGACATCAATGTCCTTAATGTCCAAAAATGCAAGTTCCATTGCATCCGCAAGAGTATCAACCTCAACAACTGTAAGACCCCATTGCTGCGGAGCATACTCAAGAAGATTTACTGACCTTACTCCGTCTTGAAGGCGAACTGTCTGCACAGCCTCTCCTCTTGGAATAAGGAAAAGTTTTACTCCTGTTTTGCTAGCTTCTTTTGCTTTTTCAAAAACACCACCAACAGGACCAACTGTACCATCACTATCAATTGTGCCAGTAATGCTCACTTCATCAGGAATTTTTCTGTCAGTTAGCATTGAAGCAGTAAGCAGAGCCATTGCAGCACCTGCACTCGGACCTTCAACAATCGATGCGGATGAGGTTATCGTGAATTTGTAATCATATTTTTTGCTGTCCTTTGAAAAATTTGATGCAAGGCGAACGGCTTCTCTTTCCGCGTTTTGAGTGGTTGTTCCAACAAGAGGCGTTACCGCACTCCAGACTTTTCCTGTACCTGGCTCTATTTCAAGAGTAAGGTTTGCAACAAGACCTTCACCTTCAGTTGTTACAGCATAAATACTCAAATCATCTTTTTGAATAATTGCAAAAGCATTGCCTATAAAGAGAAGCAAAAATGCCAGTAAAAAGATTTTTTTAAACAAAAATAACAAACCCTTTAACACGGTAAAAAATTCTTTACTTAAGAAATATGATTTAATTGTTTAAATAGTTTTGTTTGAAAATACACCTATAGAGTTAATGGGATTTCTTTCGTTTTAACAGTCTATCCTGTTCGTCAAGAAGTTTCCGCATACTTTCAGGCAATTCTCTTCGATGTATTCCTTGAGGACTTATATTTGAATCAGTTGGGCTAATATTATACATTCCGCCTTTTTCTGCCAAATCCGCATCACGACCAGTAACCTGTCTTCTTGCCTCGCGTTCAATTTCAGCAATAGAAGCATCATTGGGCGGGAGCTTGGTAGTTGATTTTTTGCCTAATAAATCCAGTAACAATGGGGGTTTGCGTCTATGAAACATTACAATAAGTAATATAATTCAGCTATAAAAAAGTATGCTCAATTTAAAATTAGTTATGGCAAAGCCTAGGAAAAGAAAGATATTGGAAAGACGGGTTTCCCCATCTAACCAAACAAAGCACCAAGACCTTCTGCAGCCTCTTCTTCAGTCTTTCCTTCTTCTTCTTTTTCTTCAACTTTTGCTGCTACGCCTGCTGGAGCTGGCCCTGCTAAAGGGACTGCTACTGGAGCTGCAACTGCTGCTTTCTCGATTGCTTCAGCGATATTAACATCTTTGAGTGAAGCTACCAAAGCTTTCACTTTTGCTTCGTCGACGTCAACACCTGCAGCGGTGAGAACTTTTTTTACAGCTTCGGCTGTTATCTCCTTTTTTGCAGAATGCAAGAGCATTGCACTATAGACATATTCCATATTGTCACCTCTTAAGTGTTAAGTAAAAAACTTAAGCATCCTCCTTTTTTTCCGCCTCAGCAGGAGCCTCTTTTGGCTCTTCTTTTGGAGTTTCTACTGGCGCTTCTTTTACAAACCCTTTTACTGCTTTTGCCTGCAGGTTTGCCTTTGCAATGAGCGGCTGTACTGTAACCGGATTCATTATGTTTCCTTCAAGTGCAACTGCTTTTGCATCATTGAAAGCTTTGAATACAAGCAACTCGCTTGTGTCTTTTGTAAATATGACTGCATTAAAAGCAAGGTTGAATGCTTTTTGGTGCGCTGAAACAAAGTTTGCGAAAACCTTTTCGGCGTCAATATCAAGAATACTTGCATCAAATACTTGTCCATCTTCAAATGCAGCAACCAGTTTGAGACCGACTTTGAATGGTTTAATATTTAATTTTGAAAGTGTTCCTGCAACAGCTGCACTTACAGGTTCGCCTGCTGGAGTAACAACTTTATCTGCAACAACTGAAATTGTGGCTCCCTGAACAGCAACTTTAAGACCAGCTGCTTTAAGATCACTCAATGCAGGACCTGGAGGCAATCCGGTATCGCCTGCAGGAACAATTATGTCTTCTTCTGCAATTGCACCTACTTTTGCAGGGATTTTCCCCTTGCTTTTTTTCAATAAAGAATAAAGTTCAAATGGATTCATGTCAGTAAAAATTGCCGCACAGCTTTCACTGAAATTATCTTTTAGAATATCTTTTCCCTGAACTTCAGAAATTGCTTTTTTCATTACTCTTGTTTTGACAACTTTTACAACTGCTTTTCCGAAAAGTTTTTTTCTTATTTTCTGAAAAAGATTTGCAGGAAACATGTTAATGTCCGCAACCGCAATCACAGGGTATTTTGCAACAAGCCTTTTGAGTTCCATGTACTGGATTTCCTTCCACGGTCTTGTGTGCGAGGTCATTTTTTCACCTCTTTCTTTTCTTTCTTTGGCTCAGGTTCATTATCATAAGTTTGTCCGACTTTTACTGAAGGCCCCATTGTGGTTTTGAAAAGAACTGATTTTAGGTTACCTTCTTTTCCAGGCAAAGCTGCAACAATTGAATCAATTGCAGTCATTGCGTTATCCACAATTTCTTCATCCTTGTTGGATTCTTTTCCGATTGTAACGTGGACAAGCGGAACTGCTTTTCCTTTTTTATTCGAAATTTTTGTAAATGTACTGACATTCTGCATTGCAGTTTCTATGTTCTGAAGATTAGGTTGTACTAATTTAGGCATTTTTCCCTTTGGTGCAAGCTGCTGACCAAGGTGTTTTGCAACAACAAGCAACGCCGGACCTTCTGCGAGCAAAACATTGTAATCTCTTACAATTGCCTCAATATCTTTTTTCTTCAAATTAGGGACATCTGTATCCATAATAATCTTTGCAACTTTTCCGGTGATTTCTCTTGCAAATGCTTTATCCTTAAGGAAAATAAGCGCCTTAGCTTCTGCCTGCTTACCAGTAGAATGAGGGAATTTAACATCAAGTTCAATAGCGTTTTCAGGTTTCTTTAAATCGAGACCTTTAAAATTGACAGTGAGATCAATAGATTGATCGAATTTTCTTTTTTTGCTTCTTGCCCTAACGTACTGAACAGCACGCATTATTTCTTTCTTATCCATTAAAATAACCTACCAACGAATTGGTATCTCCCACAAAGGGAACCGGCTCAAAAAGAGCTTTACTATAATATCATGCAATAGGAAACGTTTAAAAACCTAATTTCCTTTCTTTGGCCTTGTAATCTCAGTATTGCTACCAAGTTTTACTGTTTCGGTTTCAACCTTCTTTTCCTCAGGTTCTTCTTTTGTAATCCCGAGTTCTTTTTCAACGGTTGAAATGTGCTTTGAGTAAGATTCCTTTGCGATTTTTTTTGTTTCTTCCTTTGCCTTTTCAGCTTCATGTGAAACAACTTCTTTTACTTTTTCAGTTGTTTTTTCAGTAACTTCTTTTACCACTTTAGCTGTTTTTTCAATAACTATTTCAACAACATTTTCTGCTTTTGCAACAGCTTTTTCAACTTTTACAGCAGATTTTTCTGTTTTGCCAAAAAATGAATCCCACTTACCTTCTTTGAATTCTTTCTGCATTTCCTTGGCTCTTTTTCCTTCAATTGTAACAGCCATTGAATTACAAGTGCCAATTATTTCTCTTGCTGCAGCATAAAGGTTGCTTGAGTTAAGTGCATCAACTTTCATTTCAGCAAGTTTCTTCACCTGATCCATCGAAAGATTTCCAACAGTATCATTGAGCTGGTGTGCACCGCCCTTCTTTGCTTTAAGCTCCTTAACAATAAGAGCGCTTGTAGGCGGAGATCCGACACTTATTTCAATATGCTTTTTTGAATCAACTTCAACTGTAACAGGAACTTTCATGCCTGAATAGTTTTTTGTTTTTTCATTTATCTGTGCAACAACATCGCCGATATTGACACCTAATGGCCCCAAAGCCGGTCCGAGCGGAGCGCCTGCTGTTGCTTTTCCACCTTCAATCAAAACACTTATTTCTGCCATTTGCCATCACTTTCCTTTAATTTTCCTTCAACATCATTTTTTCAAAATTTCTTTCTTTTTTGGTGCAAATTTTTTCTTTCTTTTCAAAAGAAAGAAAAAAGGTGCATTTATTCTTTGATAATCCTTATATGTTCAGCATTAATTGTCACAGGTATTTTTACCGCAGCTTCAAGAAGCTCAACAGTAACCTCTTCCTTTGTGTCATTAACTCTGATTACTTTTGCTTTTTCACCCTTGAACGGGCCAGATATAAGTTCAACTTTCATGCCTTCCTTAATACTCTTCATAAGAGGCTTTGCTTCAAGAAGAGTTGAAAGTTCATCAACATTAACAGCACCGCCAACAATGCCCCTGCCCTTAATATGAGATGTGTTTGTAATGCCTCTTCTTACAGTAATTTCATTATCTGCTTCAAGCAGAACATAACCCTTCAAACCAGGGATAACTGCCATTGAATAAATGTTGAGTTCCTCTTTTCTTATTTTGTGGGACAGAATGTCCACTACAAGGCTCTCTTGCCCAACAGTAGTTCTAATGGTATATATCATAATTTTTCAACTCAAAATAAATAGAAAAATAAGCCCTAAAGCTCCTTTTCCTCGTTTGTTTCTTTCTTGTTAGTTGAACTTTCCCTTTCTTTACAAAGAAAGAAAAAGGTCATTTTAATGAAAATTCCCTGAAAAGGTTTTTAAACGCTTTCCTTTGAGGATCTAAAACACAAAAGACAAAATAAACCTTACAATAAAAGCAATAACGCCAATAAGGATTATTCCTAAACCTGTTACTTTTGCCATTGCACTGAATTCTTTTGTATCTGGTTTTCTTGAAACGTTAAAAATTCTTGTGCTGGATTGGATAAATTCCTGAAAATCAAACATAAAAAAATCACTTTTACTCTCTACATAAAAAATAGAAAAAGGAATATAAACCTGCCTGAAAAGGCAGGCCTTTTTCTTTTAACCGCAAACAGTTCTTTTTCTTTTTCCCTAGGGTTTTTCTTTTTCTTACCAAGAAAAAGAAAAAGGCTAGTCTGCAAACTCTATTCCAAGGTCAATTGGTCCGCCACCTGAAAAGTCAACCTCATCAAGGTACGGGAATTTTCCGCCTGCAATTACAACCATTGCCTGGATTGAGTTTCTTGGCAGGTTATCGTCAATCATTGCACCCCAGATAATGTGTGCATTTGAATTGATTTTTGAGGAAACAGCTTCAACAATCATCTCTGCTTCGCGAAGAGTCATGTCCGAGCCACCTACAACATTAATTAGTGCTTTGCTTGCATTTGAAATGTCTACATCCAATAAAGGGGATGTAAGAGCGTTTTCAACAGCTTCAAGAGCCCTTGATTCTGAAGAGCCGCCTTCTCTGCCGCTTTCTCCAAGACCTATCATTGCAGCTCCGCCTCTTTCAAGTATTGTTCGAAGATCAGCAAAGTCAAGGTTTATGAGACCTGGTTTTGTGATCATTTCAGTAATGCCTTTTACTGCATTTGTGAGAACTTCATCAGCAACCTTGAATGCCGCATTAACAGGCAGGTCAGGTGCTATCTCAAGAATTTTATCATTTGGAATTATGATTACAGTATCTGCATGGCTCCTTAGGCTTTCAATTCCATGGAGTGCATTTTCCATTCTTTTTTTTCCTTCAACGGTGAAAGGCATTGTAACAACGCCTATTGTGAGAGCTTTTATTTTTTTCACGAGCTCTGCAACAACTGGAGCTGCACCGGTTCCTGTGCCCCCTCCCATACCACAGGTTATGAAAACAAGATCGGTATCAGCAAGCAATTCCACAAGATCTTCTATTGATTCCTGTGCTGATGCTTCACCAACGCTTGGATCTGAACCTGAACCAAGACCCCTGGTGAGTTTCTTTCCTATAAGGATTTTTCTGTCTGCTTTAACCTTCAAAAGATCCTGTGCATCAGTGTTAATTGCAAGTGTTTCAGCCCCAAGAATACCAACTTCAGTCATTCTCTGGATAGTGTTACAGCCTCCTCCTCCGACACCAATAACTTTAATTTTTGCCTTACTACTCTCAAGAAGTGCGATAAGTTCTTCATCGTCATCCCCGCCTTTCCTTCTGACCCCGGGAACAACAGGCTTTTTCATAGCCTCGTCCTTTGCTCTCTTGATTGCTTTTGAAACCACAGTTTTCATCAAAATCCCCCTAATTCGCCATAATAAGAATAATTTCAATTATAATTGCCTGGTAAAAAGAATTTAAATTAATAGCATAAAAAAACACAAAAGCAGGAAAAATTGTCACTATTGAGTAGTTACGTAACCAAAAGCTTGGAAAGGCAACTTCGCATAATTATTAGGTTAAGTAACTTTTTTATTCAAAAACGCCCTTTTTAGTGCATGGTTGAAACAATAGTATTCGGAATGGAACAATTAGAGAAACTTGCAAAAAGCATTGCAAAAAAAGCAAAGGCAAAAACAGGAAACATTACACTTGAGGAATTCCCTGATGGCGAATCATACATAAAATTTGATAACCCTGTAAAAGGAAAGAATATTGTATTGGTGCAGAGCCTACATCCAAATGCAAATAATAATCTTGTTGAGCTGTTCTTTGCGGGCAGAACCGCACAGGAGCTTGGCGCAAAAAGCGTTACAGGAGTAGTACCTTATCTTGCATATATGAGGCAGGATAAGAGGTTTCATGATGGGGAGTGTGTTTCGAACAAACACATGGCTCATTTAGTAAATAATTCGATGGATAAGCTCATCACAGTTGACCCGCATTTGCACAGAGTTCATGACATGGCGGATCTCTTTTACATCCACCATAGAAAAGTTACTGCAAATCTTGCGATTGCGGATTACATTAAAAAGAAATTCAACAGGAAAAAAGCAGTAATTGTTGGACCTGATATAGAGAGTTCACAATGGGCTAAGAGAATTGCTGACAAAATTGGCTTTGAAAGCGCAATCTTCCTCAAAGACAGGTTTTCTTCAAGGAAAGTAAAAATAAATGTCACAACAGAATTAGATTGGAAAGGCAAAGATGTTGTAATAATTGATGATATAATAAGCTCAGGACATACAATGATTGAGGCAATAAAAGAAATCAAAAAAAGGAAGCCAAGGGCAGTGCACTGTATTTGTGTTCACGGGATTTTTGCTGAAGGCGCCTTTGAAAAAATGAAAAAGGCTGGTGCAAAAACAATTGTTTCGTGCAATTCAATACCGCACAAAAG
>PCWY01000001.1:0-1052 GCA_002762975.1 Candidatus Diapherotrites archaeon CG11_big_fil_rev_8_21_14_0_20_37_9
TTTTGGTGTTTGTGTGGTTGAATTTATTGTTGTAAGGCATGGGGAAACTGACTGGAATCTTGCGGGAAGAAAGCAGGGTCATGCGGGAACGAACCTTAATGAAACCGGTAAAAAACAGGCAAAGGAAATAGCCGAAAAACTTGGCAAAGAAAAAATTGATGCTATCTGCTCCAGCGACCTTCCAAGAGCCTTGGAAACGGCAAGAGAAATTAACTTGTTTCACAATCTTGAAATACAGGAAAGCGGGTTGTTGAGGGAAATTGATTTGGGAAAATGCAATGGCATGACTTCAAAAGAAATGCGTGAAAAGTTTCCTGAATGGGGAAAACTGAAGGATGCAGAACCAGAAACAACACCTTACCCAAATGGAGAATCCCATAAAGACGTTCAGAAAAGAGTGCAAAAATTCTTGAAAAAAATTACCCTAGGGAATAATCAAATTATTTTGGTTGTTTCCCATCAGGGATTCAACCGTGATTTAATCCAGCTTCTTACAGGAAAACCTTATGCTGAACTAAAGAAAATGAATTTCCATCACGGCATTATTTACAAATTTGACACAAAAACTAACAAGCTTAACCAAATTGGTTAATGGGTAATATCCTGATACAAATGTTAAGCCGCCAGTTTCTAAAGTCCAACCAATGTTGTTATTTCAGTAGCTTTCAATTTTAATGTCCTTTATTTTTGAAAAGTATTTTGTATTTTTTGTTATGATTATTTTGTTTTGGGTTATTGCTATTCCTGCTATCATTATGTCTTCAGAATCTATTATTTCGCCTTTTTTTCTCAGTTCTTTTTGTATTTCTCCTGCTGTGTATGCGGCTTCACTGTTAAAAGGCAGTATTTCTAATTTTGAAAACAATTTTTTTGCAATTTCATGTTCTTTTTTATTTTTTATTCCCTGCATAATCTCATACACGTTTATTGAAGTGGTCATTATCGGGTTTCTATATTTTTCAAGTTCAATTAGCTTAATTACTGTTTTTTGGTTGCCTCTTGAAAAATCTATTAAAAAAGTGGTGTCAAGAATCATGAAAGTTCACTTTCTA
>PCWY01000001.1:1149-13226 GCA_002762975.1 Candidatus Diapherotrites archaeon CG11_big_fil_rev_8_21_14_0_20_37_9
TTTTTCCTTATTTTAAGTCTTTCATAGGCTTCGGTGGTAATTGATATTGTTTTAGTGCTCATACTGTGTATGTGTATGTATGTGTATTTAAGTTTTTCTTCAGCAAAAATCACGTATTCCAAATATCCTGCCGGATGCTTTAAAGAAGAAATAATAATCGCTCTTTGTTTTTATAGCAGACCAACAAAGTAATTCGACGACATTTCTTGGTCTGCTATTCTAGCAAACCTTGCAAAAAGCCGAAAAACTTTCAATGTTTGCTATAAAAAGGAAAATTTGGGGGTGTTGAGCCCCTGTCCTGTGTGATGTTATATTTGGCTGTTTAGGTAGAAGATGTCTTTTTTGTAGTTTACTATGTTTTTGCTTGCCAGGTCAAGGAGATGCGGGAGCATTTCTCTTATCTCTATTTCTGTTCCTTTTGCTATTTCCTGTGTTGTGCTTACCGGTTTTTTGGTTAGTGTTTCTATTATTTTATGCTGTTCTTCTGATAGTTCGTGCTTGTGTTTCTCTATTATGGCTTTGTGTATTGGAATCACCTCGAAAATTGAATCAAACCTTTTAGAGTAATTGAGTTGATTTTAAAAATGTAACTGGGTGTTTACACATTTTTTCATCTGCTCCAGTTTTTTTATAAATTATTATTTTTTTTGGATTTATTGTGTGATTATTCTCGCATCAACTGCAATGATTTCTTTTTCTGTTGCAATTACCGGATTCAAATCAAGTTCTTCTATGTTTTTTTCTTTTTGCATCATTCTGCTTACTTTTATTATTGTTTCTTCAAGCGCTTTGATGTTGATTCCTTTTTTTCCGCGTATTCCTTTAAGGATTGGGTATGCTTTGAGTTCTTTTATCATGTTGTGTGCGTCTCTTTTTTTGATTGGGCAGATGCCTATTTGAAAGTCCTTGAATACTTCAACATAAATTCCGCCTAATCCTACAAGGACTGTTGGTCCGAACTGTACATCTCTTTTTCCGCCTATTATTATTTCTGTTCCGCGTATCATTTCCTGAATTAGGATTCCTTCGAATCCTTTGAGTTTTTTCATTTCCGAAAAAACGGTTTTTGCGGTTTTTGCGCTTTTGATGTTTATTTTCACTCCGCCTGCATCACTTTTGTGTGTGATTTTTTTGGAAACTATTTTCATTGCGATTGGAAATTCAAAATGCGAAAGGGCTTTTTCAAGTTCTTCGTGTGTTGTAATTGTGTGGCTTTTTGCGAACTTTAGGCCATATTTTTCAGCTATTTTTTGCGATTCGGAAACGGAGAGTGTTTTCATCAGTATGATTAATGATTGTGTTTAATTTAAATTTGAGTTTTTTTTTACTCTATTAATTT
The DNA here is from genome assembly GCA_002762975.1 of Candidatus Diapherotrites archaeon CG11_big_fil_rev_8_21_14_0_20_37_9. GTDB lineage: Archaea > Iainarchaeota > Iainarchaeia > Iainarchaeales > Iainarchaeaceae > PCWY01. The sequence continues at coordinate 2,489 of PCWY01000001.1, forward strand.
TTGGACTTCTTTTGAGGCTACGCTTCCTCTTTGGTTAGTTTTTTTTAATCCTGTAAGGCAACTGTCGGCTTCTTGCATCATTTCTTTGTAGACTCTTATTTGTCCTATGGGTGCTTGTGCATAGCCTGCGGTGAATGTTGGCATTGAGGTTATTTTTTTATCACGGTCAAGGGTTGAATTGTAAATGTCCTTTCCGGTTTCAAATCTCCTGTTGACCTCCGCCTTTATCTGTGAAACGAATTGTTCAGGGTTGTGCTCTCCTACAAGCATTATTGCCATTTCTTCACCGCCGTGTCTTCCAGCTATGCCTATGCCTTTTGCTTCAGTTAGGTCATGTAGGACTTCAGAGTAAATTTTAAGTGCAACATCTCCTCCTGGGTGACCGTGGTTTTCGTTGAAGTTGTGGAAAAAATCAAGGTCGATGATAAATATAGCGATTTTTTCTCCTTTGTTTGGCATTTGCAATCTTTGTTTGAGTTTTCTTCCTGCAATTTCTCCAAAATAAGAATCATTCATTAGCGCAGGGAATTTTGGGTCTCTTTTAAGAAGTTCGTCCATTTTGGCTTTTCTTGGGTTAATCATTTTTTTTGTTTTCTCGTTTATTTTTTCAACCCTTTTTGCATAGTCTCCTCTTGAAATTTCTCGGTTCATTAGCCTTTGGGTTTCCCTCGCAACCATGTTTTCTCTTGCTTTTTCAATTCTGGCGGTGTGCCTTGTGAGTTTTCCCCTTTCATGCAGGGGAATAATGTTTACTGGGTATTTGCTTATGGATGGTTGTATTTTCTTTTTCCCAATCATTCTTTCAAGCTTTAATCTGACCCTGTGAAATAGTCCTGGCATTGTTATATTAGGCTTCCAAGGATATTTAACCTTTTTTGGGATAGGTTTTTAACCTTGAACTGGCTTAATTCTTCCTGATTTGAATGGTTAGGATTACTTTTAAGGGTGCGTCTCAGGAAGTCGGAAGATCTGCTTTTCTTGTTGATGATGGCGATAAGATTTTGCTTGATTATGGTGTAAAATTAACCCCTGGCGGAATGGAGTTTCCTCTTCCTGTGAAAACGAATTTGAACGCTGCAATTATTTCGCATGCACATCTTGATCATACTGGTAATGTTCCGCATTTGTTTCAGGAAACTAATTGTTTGGCGTATATGACTCCGCCTACTCTTGATATTGCAAAGATTTTGTGGTTTGATACTTTGAAGATTGCGGGTCTTGAGGGTATGGATGCAAAATTTTCAAAGGAAGAAATAGCAAAAACCGAGAAGTTCACTTTTCCTATTGGCTATGAGAAGCCGATGGATATTACTGATAATTCTTCTTTGATTTTTCATGATGCCGGGCATATTGTTGGTTCTGCTTTAACCGAATTGAGATTAAGAAACAAGACGCTTGTTTATAGTGGTGATTATAGGTATGTTGAAACAAGGTTGCATAATCCTGCGAATTTTGAGGCGATAAAAGAGTGTGATTATTTTATAACTGAAAGCACTTATGGTGACAGGGATCATCCTGATAGAAAGGAAACAGAAAAAAGGTTTGCGGAATCTGTTCAGGATACAATTGATAGGGGTGGTCATGCTTTGTTGCCTGCTTTTGCTGTTGGCAGGAGTCAGGAAATAATTGATGTTTTGAATGAGTACAAGATTGAGGCGCCGATTTATTATGATGGGATGGGGCAGAAGGTTGCGAGGATTTATTTGCAGAATCCAAGGTATGTGAAGGATCCGAAATTTTTGTCCAAGGCTCTTGAGAGGGTTAATTGGGTGAAGAATTTCAAAATGAGAAAAACTGCTTTGAAACAGCCTTCGATTATTGTTTGTACTTCCGGAATGCTGCAGGGCGGTTCTGCCTATGCTTATTTGCCTGAGGTTTACAATAATCCTAATTCAAAGATTATGCTTACTGGCTTTCAGGTTGATGAAACTCCTGGAAAAATTCTGCTTGAGACCGGCAAACTGAACCTTGAGGGTTTGAAGGTTAATGTAAAGGCGGGTGTTGAGCATTATGATTTTTCCGCTCATGCGGGCAAGGAAGAATTGTTCAGGGCAATTAAGAAGATGAATCCTGAGAAAGTTATTTGTGTGCACGGCGATAAAGAGGTAACAAGGAAGTTTGCCAAGAGCATTAAGGATGAGGGGTTTACTCCAATTATTCCTGAGCTTGGAAAGGAAGTTGAGCTTTAAAACAACCGCGCTCGGTTGGGGAGCGTCCCGCGCAAGGCGGGACTGGCTTCGCAGTTATCTGCTTGGTTGGGGGTGCGTTCTATCTTCGCTTTAAGCTCGATAGAACTATTTTGTGGTTGGGTTGTTTATGAGCAGGTTTGTTGATTCAATTAAGTCTTCTCTTGAATTGTTTGCAAGGCACCCGAAGTTTATTGTACCTAAATTGCTTATAGCTGGAGCATACAGTGTGCTTCTTCTTTATACTGCAGATATATCGCTTTTAGCTCTTGAAGACCCATCCTTATTCGTGCTTACTGACCTCGCCTTATTGTTTTTCAGTGCGGTTGTAATGCTTATCTTTGATACTGTGGTCAGTTCCATGTATCCTTTTATGGCTGTTCAGGCTCAGAAAGGTAATGTGAGTTTGCGAAAGGCTTTTTCCGAGGCTAGTTCCAGGTTTAGTGTTGTTTTGCCTTCGGCTCTTGCTGTCGAATTTGGGTTTCTTGCCATAACTTTCATTGTTTCGATTCCGCTTGGCATTCTTTACTTTGTTTCAGAGGCTGTTTACATTGTCGCTTTTTCAGTTGTCTATGCAGCATTATTGCTTTCTGCGGTTTTCTTTTTTTATCCTCTTTTGCCTGTGGCTTCGTTTGAAAAGATTTCAGTTAAAGATTCTTTAAAGAGAAGCATTAATCTTTCATTGAAAAATAAATGGGATGTTGCAAAGGTTACTTTGCTTAGTGCTTTCCTTTCCTTGCTTTCTTATGCTCTTGCTTTTGCAATTGAATTTTTTCCTCAGGAAGAGGGCACATTGTTTTTCTGGGCTGCTTTTATTATTGTGAGATTTGCTACTGCCTATGTTTATAGTTATCTTTATGTTTTGAATCCTTTATTTTATTTTGAGTTGGTGAAGAAAAAATGAAGCGTTTTTGTGTTAGATGCGGAAAAGAAACATCTGAAATGATTGAATCTATTTGTGTTGATTGTCATATTGAATTAGGTGATTTATTTGAATTTTTAACTGAAGTTGCTGTTGATTATGATAAAACAAGTGAACGAATCAGGGTTTTTGGAAAGTGGTTAGAAAGAAACAATTCTTCTTTGGCTGAGTTTGTTGAGAAGGAAGTTGCAAAAATATTAAAAAAGCAAAACCTGGGTTATGATAATTTTTCTGTTGAGTTTATTGATGAAAAGGAAAAATCTGTTGTTGCAAAAGTTTCATTTAATGTAACAATTAAAGGTGTTGATATTGGAGTAAATCGGGGTATTCTTGTAAAATTTAATAAAACAGTTTCTGATGCTACAATGAAACTCTCATCTAATTATCATGAGGCAATTATTCAACTTAGATTTAATGAAAAACCATCCAAAAAGGAGTTAGAGGAAAAATTGAATGAAACTTTAATGCTGTTAAAAGAGCAGAAGAAAAAAATAGAGTTGAGCGAAGCAATTGAAATTAGAAACGTTCGTGGCGGTAAAGATCTTTTAGTTGCTTCAAATAAATCTGCTAGAATTGTTATTTCAAAACTGGGGGCTAAATTTAATGCTCAAACAAGCCACTCAAATAAATTGTTAGGTACTGATAGGCACGGTAAAACTCAGTACAGGCACACTTATTGTATTAGATTTTAGAATTATTTGGTATTAAGCTTCTAATTTTCCAAGAACTTCTTTGATTTTTTCTTCACTCATATTTGTAATTAGTAGCGGGATTTTTTCTGCTTCTGCGATTTTTTGTGCAATAGGATCAACCTTTTCCACGCCATGAAGCACAACTATATTTGGTTTCATGTCCGTTGAGAATCTCCCTATCTTGACTGCAATCATCGGACTTCTTCCTGATTCAACACTTTTGAATATTAATGCCCTTTCAGGTGTCTTGCCGTACATCTGCATGTACTCATGCACAGGCACATCAAGTATTACTTTTAATGAATCGATTAAACTATACCCGTAGATTTGTGTTTCTTTTAATTTTCCTGGGTTTGCAACGCATTCAGCATCAATGAGTTCTGCGAATTTTTTTCCATTGAGTGCTTTTGAGAATTCTTTTGCATCAAAGATGTCTGTTTTTGGGGTAAAGTTTTTTTCAAGTTGTTTTTTTATTTTTCCGCCACGGGTGTTGTCTATTTCTATTAAACTTTGAACAAGTCTTGAGACAACTCCTATGCCCGGGCTTTTTCTCCGACCGCCCTCATAATCTGATATTGTGGATGATGACACCTTGAGTTTTTCAGCAAGCTCGGTTTGTGAAATCCCGAATATTTCACGCCATTTTTTCATGCTTGAACCAGGGTCTTTTGATAAAGCTATTTCCCCTGCTATTTGTGTTGAAAGCTGATCCATACCTTATTTCTTGTTTAAACCAAATAAAAAGGTTTCGTCAATTAACAGTTTGTGTTTTGGTTGAATGTCGAATTTGCTTGTCCGTAATCTTTATTAACAAGTTTTTGTGTAATCTGTTATCATGCTTAATATTGACAAGTTTTCAGTTGCAATGCTTTTCATCGGAGCAGGTTTAGGTGGCCTAATTAACTCGCTTCCTGCGCCTCTTGATATCCTCAACCCTTACCTTACAGTGGTTTTTTTCCTTTTGGGTGTCATTTTCCTTGTTTTAAGGTAGCTCTTAATTCAACCCTTAATTTAAGCAGTTCTGTTAGTTCATCATTGCTTAAACCAAGCCTTTTTGCCGCCAGTAATGCACCTGATCCTTGTTCTTCTATTTCTTTCAGGTATTTTAATGGGCATTTTCAAGGTCTATGTTTGATGCAAGCATCCTTTTTTCAAATTCTTTCATTGCATTTGAGTATCTATGCGGGTATTCATTAATTTCCTTTGGTTCTTTTTGTCCAAAGGAATGGTTTTTTGCAACTGTGAGTGTTGGGTATCCCGGTTTTTCTTTAAACCAATCCTCTACTTTTTGGTATTCCTGGCTTTTGTGAAAAAGACCTAAGGTGTAGGTGCTCATTCTGTCGAATCTTGAAGTTGAGTTTTTCATGTGCTCAACAGCTTTTGCAATCAATTCTGCTTTCCGTTTTCTAAGTTCCCTTAATTGAGAGAGTCTTTTTCTTCTTTTAATTCTTGTAACCGGATTCAGAATTTTTTTTCTTGGCATTAGAATAACTTTATTTTTTGAATTATAAAAATTAGTGTTCTTGCCCCGATTTTGGGGCAAGAACCTTTGAACTTAATTTTGTTGTATTTACATGTAGTCGAGGTCAAAGTCGCGGTCTCTTACAACTGCTTTTGCCTTTTCTTTTCCTGTGATGTATGGGCTGTTCACTCCTGTGAAGATTGCAATGATTTCGATTTTGTTATCAAATGTATTGTCAATCCTTGCTCCCCATATTACCTGTGCTTTTGCGTCGATTCTTTCTGTCAAAAGTTCTCCTGCCTTGTTTGCTTCTCCAAGGGTTAATTCAGGTCCGCCTGTAATGTGGATTAGAACTCCTGATGCTCCGTTGATGTCAACATCTAAAAGGGTATTGTTGAGTGTGTCTTCAACAGCCTCTTCAACCTTGTTCACTGATTTTGATTCGCCTACAGCAATGAGTGAAAGACCCTTGCCTGACATTACAGACCTTATGTCCGCAAAGTCAATGTTGATTAGCGATGGCTGTGTGATTGTTTCTGTTATGCCTCTTACAGTTCTTGCGATTACTTCATCCGCAACTTTGAATGCATCCTGTATTGGCAGGTTCGGAACTAATTGTGTTAACCTGTTGTTGTCAAGTACAACAACCGTATCAACTATTTCGCTTAACTTTTGGATTCCCTCTTCCGCCTTGATGAGTCTTGCCCTTTCAAGTGCAAAAGGATATGTTACAATTGCAACTACAATTGCCCCTTGTTCTTTTGCCATTTTTGCGACTATTGGTGCTGAACCTGTTCCTGTTCCTCCGCCCATTCCGGCGGATACAAATAGCATGTCCACTCCGTCTATGAGTTGTGCAAGGTCGCCTTTGCTTACTTCAGCTGCCTTTTCGCCTATTTCGGGATAACCGCCGGCTCCGAGGCCTCTTGTAACGGATTTTCCTATAAGAACTTTTGTTATTTCCTCGTCAATTATGGCAAGGTGTTGTTTGTCGGTGTTGATTGCAGCGAGTGTGGCTCCGTGAATGTTCATTTTACTGAGCCTGTTTACTGCGTTGCATCCTGCGCCTCCGCATCCTATCACCATGATTTTTGGTGAATCAAATTCCTCAATTTTTGATGAGTTTATTTCCTGCTTTTGGTTTACTGCCGTGCTTACAATAGATTTCAATGTTTCACCCCTATATTTAGCCTATTTAAGCGTAATTAACGCTGTTTTCGTGCGTTCTTATATAATACGCCCTATTTAGTTAATAAACTTATTTTGGGTTTTTGGAAAAATTGCCAAAGAAATTTTTTTCTTATGTATACGTTGATTTTTTTTTGGGATGTAACTTTCAGATATAAAAGTAGAAATTTTATGTGTGTTGAATTTGTGGAACTGTTTTAAGATTAATACGAGCCGGGTGAGATTCGAACTCACGACCCCAACATTAGGAGTGTTGTGCTCTATCCAAGCTGAGCTACCGGCCCTCTAAGAAAGCAATTTAATCATTTTTTCTGCTCTTATTGCTTTATTTGGGTGTTTAAAATTTATCTCCTGCAAGAATTTTAAAAGCATGCTTTTTCGCCTAATTCGAAGTTCGTATGTTTTTGAAAGAAAATCCGATGTTGGTGATTTTGCGATTCTTTTGTAAATTTTGAGGGTTTCAATCCCAAAACCTAATAATTCTTCTTTAATTTCTTTAATGAATTTTTTGTCTTTCATTGTGATGTCAATGAATAATTGAACTGCTTTTTCAGGATTTTTCGGTAAAGTTCCATCTGCATCATATACTCCTGAAATATAATATTGTATAAGTGTTTTATTTTTTTTAATTAATACTGGAATTTTGAGGTTAGTTTTTATCCCCCGATTTATTCCAAATACTTTGTGAATAAATGAGTTTAGCACGCTGCTTTTTATTTCAAGGTTATAATGCGGTTTCAAACTTATTGTCGTATTCATCTCACGGATGTATCCTGCAGAATCAAATAATTTTTGTGCTATACGTTCAATTGTCATAATTTGTGTTAAATATTCATCAGAAAAAATAATTTGTTTTTTACAACTTGTAAGACAGTCATCTCCATATAAGTATCCTAAAAAATAGGCTAGTTCAGGAGTTATTTTTTTAGGCAATTTTATTTTTTTGGTTTTAGCAGTAAATTCAATATTTTCTTTTTGGTATATTTTGTTGAAAATTTCCGGGTCTATTTTTTTAGAAAATAATTTCAGAAACCAAATTGATGCATGGGGTTTGTAGTTAATGTGTGCTCGATAATAGCTTTCAGATAAGCCAATCAATTTTCCTGCTTCATTGTATTTTAGCGTTGATTTAGCATGGCTTTTTTGGAGTATATCATTAATTCCAATAATCATTACGTTGTTATCAAGTTTCTCAATGTAATTTGGTATTGGAATCATTACAAAATTAAGTTGGAAACCCTTTCCTTTACTTTTGAAAGGGCAGATTGCCGGTGCAAATTTCAGAGAATCAGCAAAAGTATTGCCCCCGCCACAATGGGTATTGTGTAATTATCGTTCACAGGAAGGTATTCTGCGAGCATTGCGAAGATTGCCGTTGGCAGGGCTATTTCTATTGGAAAAAAGATTGCAAGGCTTATTGTTGCGCCTATTATTCCTGTTATTGTTCCTTCAAGGGTTCTTTCTCCTATTGTTTTTGTTTTGCCGTACCTTTTTCCCATTAAGGTTGAAATGCCGTCTCCGAATGTGAGTGCGGTTGTGGCTCCAATCAGAACGAGTTTGTCAAAAGGGTAGAATATTATCGATGAAAGCAGTATGCCGAGGGTAAAGCTTAGTGCTCCTTTTCCTGGCAGGTGCATTTCCTTTTCCCTTTCAACAAGCAAAATAATTTCTTTCACCAAAGGGAGTCTAATTCCTTTCTGGTGTGTATATGAGATGAACGATCCTATTGCAAATATTCCCAGCAGCAAAGGTATTGCTGTTTCTTTCGGAAGAAGATAAATCGCGATTATGTATGCTGTTCCGATTGCAAAGTGTATTGCCTGTCTTTCGGTTTCCTGTTTCATCGCATTTTCCCTTTTCTAATCTGCTCTTCGGTTTTTTTCAGTATTTTTTTGTTTTTGAAATTTTTAATTATTTCTTCAAGCTCTTTTGTGCTTTTTTTCCTGAGTTTTATAATTTTTTCGGTAAGAAGCGGGATGCATTGTGTGACATTATCTGTTATTGTAATGTCTGCCTTTTGGGCTGTTCTGCTTAACGGATTCAAATCAATTGCTATAATTTTTTTGCCCATTTTTTTCAAATACTCTGTGCGGTCTCCGTCCTCAAGCATTACAAGAACAACATCTGCTTCCCATTGGCCCTTTTCATCAATATCTTTGCGCTTTGATTTCAATCCGTGTATTTTTTTTGTCGGTTTTGTGCCTAATATTTTTTTTCCGTGTTTTGAAAATTCTTTTTCAATAAGTTTTATTCTTTTGGGTGTTTTATAAAAAAGGTTAACTTCTATTTCTGCAGGCACAGAGTCGGAAAGTACGCTGATTTCTTTTGCGCAGAGCGCGGTTGTATTTCCGTTTACTGAAAGTACAGGTTTTTTTGCAAGAAGAAGCATTGCCGCGGCCGCATTGATCTGCTTTTTTGTTTCTTTGTTTGTTTTTTCGCCTAAAAGATAATAGAATGTTTCTCCGCGGCCGTGTGCTATAAGTCCTGCTTTTGCAATAATCCCTTTTTCAAAGCCGTCTTCAATAAGTTTTCTTTCACTTAATGATTTGTAACGTGGATGGCTTTTTGGTATTTCATTCATAAAGGTCCTGCTCCTTTCAGTGCTATTTTTGCAGTCATTGTTTTTGTGCAGTATTCCCTTAATTCTTTTTCCGTTTTTTTTGGGTTATTTGTCGGAATGAATATTGTTTCTCCTAGCATTGCCATGCTTGCAGTAGGTATTTTTTCCATTATTTTTCTGATTTTTTTTGTCGCAAGATCAGATTCTATTGTAAATGCCCTTGAAAGATGTATTAGTGTTTCAATTGTTTTTTTTGTATGAATTTTGTGCATGCAATATGTCCCTATTTTGTTTATTTTTTGTTTCCATTTTTTGTTACGTATTATTTTTTTTGTATTAATTGGTGCAAAAAAACCCATGACGACAAATTTTTTTCCTTTTTTTAATTGCTCTGCTTTTTTTGAGGGGTAAGGCTTTTTGCCGATTATGCTTCCATGGTATGTTTCTGCCCTCACATCTCCAAGGCCTGTTCCGCATTGTATTTCTGCATTGGATGCTATTTGAATTATTTCTTCTTTTTTGAGTTTTGTTTTGAATTGTTTGTCAAGTGCTATTGCAAGGCTCAGTGCTCCTGCTCCTGAAATTCCAAGTCCATACCCTACAGGGAAAACTGTTTTGTGCAGCACTTTCACTTTCTCTGGTATTTTTGTTTTTTTTCGAAATTCTTTGAGAACCTGCTTTGATACTAGTAGCTTTGTTTTTTTTCCGTTTAAATAAAAAGCATCCTTGCTGGATTGAATTATTTCAGTTATCATTCCATTTTCAATGTTGATGCCAGAACCTGTTGATCCGTTCGGGTATATTTTGAAGAATCCGGTTATATGCCCAGGGCTTTGTGCTTTTGCCATTAAATTATTCGGGGGGTTTTTGTTTTTATACTTATTCTGCTGTTAGTTAAGCTGAATTTTCACTTTTTTTTGCAGTATATCATTGCATGTTCTTTTTCGTATGGGTGCAAGGAAACTATTTGTAATATTTCAAATTCATTCTGCATTTTTTTTACTTCTTCTTGGACAAGCTCTTCAACTGGTTTTGTTGAGTGAATGGATCTTGCTTTTATTGATAATAAACCATAGCCGTCTCTTTTGAGGTATATTCTTGAATTTTTAAGGAATATTTCTGCCTGATTTTTCTGGGAAACATCCTGTGTAAGAACATCAACTGAAAATGATTCTATGTGTTCTTTGTAGCTGTTTGGTTGTGATGCATCTGCGAGTATTGGCACGATATTTGGTCTTTGTTCGCAGAGGTAGACAAATTTTCTCATGCTTCTTGCGCTTATGTCAACTCCGTAAATTATTCCTTCCGCTCCTACAATGTCACTTAAGTGACTTATTGTGGTTCCTTCAGCAGCTCCTAAGTATAATATTTGGCTTTTTTCTTTTATTGGGAATTCTTTAAGTCCTTTTTTTATTGCAGCGGAGATTTTGCTCCTGTTCGGATTCCATGTACGGTATTCTGTTTTGTCTATTTCAATAAGCGGTTCGCTGTACACTTTGTTTCCGGGATTCAAATTTTTTGTTGCGGGATTTCCCTTTATTTCAAATACTCCGGGAAAAATTTCTTTTGGTTTCAATCTTTTTTTCACCCGGGTTTATTTTTTAAATTTTTTATCCTTGCTTTTGAATCCTTGTTTGCCGAATTTTGATTTGCTTTTGAAGTGCGAATCTTCCTGCTTTCTTGGTTCAGGTTTTATTGAGCTGCTTAAGAAATTTGTTTTTACTCTGT
>PCWY01000001.1:13319-14727 GCA_002762975.1 Candidatus Diapherotrites archaeon CG11_big_fil_rev_8_21_14_0_20_37_9
CCGGAAATTAATTCTCCCCATTTCATTCTTCCCCCGGGAAAACTAAACACGCCATTTTTATGTCCCAAAAGCAGTATTTCATTCTTATATCGAAATATAACTTTTACGGTAACATTTGGATATTTTTTCATTTCAATAATAAATGATGTTTGTTAGTGATTTTCAAACGCTCTACCATTCTGTCCTTTCGAAAATTTCAGTATAGCTCATTTGAATAATTTTCAACCACTTAACATCTCTGTTTATTTTTCTAAACTTTTTTACTAGGCGATACCCTATTGCATACCCCGCCCATAGTGGAAATTTTTTATTTTCAAAAAAAACCGAATAATATGCTTTCCTGTTGGTTGAACTTAAAATTGATTTTATTTTTTTAAATATTTCGGCGGCAGCTTGATCGGTAAGAGAACTTGCCCAAGGTGATAGATTTTTATCCGCTATTTCAGTTGTAAAATTCTCTGCTAATCCCTCGAAAATAAGTGTTTCCAGTAAAGTCATCGAAGATGAATTTGGGAAATATTGGAATCTAACTGCATGGTTATATTCATGAGTTAGGGTTTTCTTGACAGCGTTAATCATTTGCTTTCGATTCACAGGATTAACAGATAAATAAACATAGATTGACTCTCCGTTTGGAGTATAGCCGCTGGAGTCGGACATCTTATTCTTCACAAATGATTGCAACGTCGGAAATAAGAAAATTTTTACAGGTTTATTCGAAGGCAATGCAGAATACGCCCTACATAAGGAATTTTTTATAGATAATAGAATGTCCTTTACAGGAAATCGATTATAATAATTTTCTTTTGCATCTTTTGATTTTTGGAAATCAAAAATACCGCCAGTTATAGAATCTTTCAATCGTTTCTTTGTCTGAAACCCGGCGCAATCGTTTGAAACCGAGGATATTTCTTTTATTAAAAAATCGACGAAATCTTTTTTCGCTTGATATAAATCTTTTTTCCGATACTGTCCTATTTCCAAATACGAAATCACCTCACCTATTTTTTTATTTTTAAACGTTATATTCTTGCGCATTGCTTTATATTAAAATAATATGGCTGGATTGTGAAACAACCCAGCCAATCGGCGAGTTCTTCCTCCAAAACATCATTAAAGAATAACGAAGGATTTACGGAAAATTCGTGGAAGAGACGATAATAATTGCGCACATCAATTATTATCTCACGCGCAAGCATGATTTTTATTAGCCTACGTACGTCTTCGCTGCGGCAATCTCTCGTTTGAGATACCGATGAGATAATCTCTTCTGTCGTTTTATAGCCGTTGCATTGCTGCAGAACCATGGGAATGATTTTTTTGGCGCCCTGGATGATTACTTCTCTCCCAGGAAGCAGAAAAGAGAAACCTGATTTGCTAGAACTGCCGTAAGCTACCGCTATCGGAT
>PCWY01000080.1:0-10003 GCA_002762975.1 Candidatus Diapherotrites archaeon CG11_big_fil_rev_8_21_14_0_20_37_9
ATTTTGAAAATTCAGGAAAGGAAGGAAGTTACAACAAGTTCCTTGAACTTTATTTCAAAAACGGTGGAGAAAAGATAATCAAGGTCAGGGTAAAGGCAAAAGAAACTGCAACTGATTCAGAGATTGAATTGAATTACAGGGCTTGGAGCAATATTGCAGGAACGATTTTCAGAACACCTGAGGATTCTGAACTTGGCACATCTGTGTTCTCGGATTCAAGAACATCGCTTTATGCTGAAACAAAAAAGGATAAATTGAAATTGCTTGAGCCGAGCGCTTCATGTGAGAATGATCTTTGCGCATCATACAGGTTTTTGAGAAGTGATGGATCGGAATTCACTGTTGATAACTTCAAGGCGGTTATCGGGGAAATTTATGCAATTGATGTTTCTATTGCACCTGATGTTGCCGGCGAAGTTACGGTTAAGGCATCCACTTCAAAGCAGATTCCTAAAATCGGTTTCCAGGGATTCAGTGTAAATGAGTCAAATGATTTCCCTGATTTGGACAAGCAGGATACATCAATACAGGTTGATAATCTGACGGTTAAGGCAGGGGAAACTGCAAGCGTGAGGCTTTTTTTCAAGACGCTGAAAAAGGAAAATTCATTCATAACAGTACAGCTTATTTCAGGAGAAACTGTAATCAATGACCAATTTTACTTTGATATTTATAACGAGCAAAATCTTACTCTAAAAACTATTCCTGAAAATGTTGTTTTTGGAGAGGATTTTATTATACAGCTTAATGATGAATCCAACAACGGCATTCCGAATGCGCAGATAATTCTATCGGATGAGGCAGGAGAGCACCTTGAAACAATAGTCGGTTCTGGTGAAGTGAATGCAGGCGGAGCAGGAAGATATTTGATAAAGAATTCTTTTAGCGCTGGAAAAATAAAATATGAGGTACGTGCGGAAAAATTCAGGTCGCTTAATGGCACAATTGATATTACAAAAACCGGTTTGATAAGCTGGGCTGAAGATGAAACAATAATGGTTATCCAAAAAGGAAACCAGTCCATTGAGAGGTTTGTTGATTTGGTTAACAATTCAAAACAGAATATCCAAGAGCTTTCCTTTGAAGTAGATCCAATAACTCTTTTGCCTGACGGAGTGCAGATAAGTGTTACTCCGCTGAGCAACTTGCCTGCAAATTCAACTCAGAGAATTGTTTTTGTTGCAGAATATTCAGGGCAGAGGGATACTGCACATGCCGAAGCAAGAATAATTGCAAAAGGCAGGACAGAAACAGGTTTTAGTGTAATTGCAGAAACAAAAGCAATTGTTGATTACAATCCGAAAATAAAAAGCGAGTGTGTTGATTTCAGCAAGAAGAAACTTGTTGTTTACATTGCATCAGGGTATGATGAAAAAGCAAATTACAATTCCTCTTTCGGGCAGGGAACATCAGGATTGCCAAACAACTATTACAGGTATGATGAATTCAAAACAAACAGCGACAGTTCTTTTACAGCGACACTTGCACAAAAACCTGAGTGTAGTCAGCTGGAACTTGAACTTGTTCCTGAAATTGCAAGTAAGGGAAGAAATAATGAGGGGCTTGAAATCAGCTCTGATACCATTGTTCTTGCACCTGAGCTAACTGATGCCGAAGGCAGAAGAAAAGATACATCTGAGGTGACAATTAGTGTTACAAATAAAATAATCAGGAATTACCCTGGAAAGCAGAGGTTTAATTTTGATGTTGTTTACAAGAGCAAGAATTCGGATTTCCAGAAAAGCATTCCAGTGGAAGTTTACGTGTGGAATCCCAGGTATGCTTTACAGGTAAGCAGGAATATAGAATTATTTTTGGGTCCTGATGACAGGGGCAGGTTTGCCGCACAGGTTCCGCTATTCGTGAGAAATGTCGGTGAAGCGGATATAGAGAATATTGATTTCAAGCGCTCAAGCGCAAGCTCAAGAGGCAATGTGGATATTACCGTTGACCCTCCTTTCGCAATACAAGTATTAAGAAAAGGACAGACAATTAACCCGCCTAAAACACTCAAGGCACAGGCAATTAGAAATGAAAAAACAACTCTCATAGATATTAAAGAGCTTGATATTACAGGAGTAATTGATGGCACTACATTCAGCTTCGGACCGATTGTTATTACCTCGCATATTTCAGGAGACAAGTGCCTTATCGCAACCCCAGGGAATGTTGCATTCTATAGCACAAAACCAGAAGGATCAAATTCGGCTGAAATAAGCGTGAGAAACACGTGCGCGGAGCAGGTCAGGATAAGAGGCGTTTCAAAAACAAGTTTCGGAAACAACCAGTTAAGGCTTGAGCCTGCGGATACTTTCATTGCTCCTGGTGCACAGACAACAATGAGCCTTATACTTACTAAAAATGAGCATCACCAGTCATCGCCAACACCTGTGTACGTCCAAGGAATTTTACCAAGAAGCGGAAACATAATTGATTCAACTCCGATAATTGTGGATGTGAAAATCGGAGAGTACATCAAAGAAGGTACGGCTGCAACTTCAAGGATAACGCTTGATGTCTGTGAGGGCGGAACAAAGGATGTGAGATTCCCTATTGTCGCTTCGGGCTCATCGCCTTCCTGCGATAATGCCTACTGTGATTCGGTACAGCTTTCAAATTATTTAGTGCAGAGAATGGAATCAAAGGTAAAGGATGCGGGAAAGCAGATACAAAATTCTTCAGGGGAAGTCAGCAAATCATTTTGTAGTGACAGGGATCTTGCAAAAGGATTCTGTGGCTTTGATGGATTGGGAATTTCAAGCGAGCCATTCTTTGTTTACTTTTCGCATGATAATCTTTCACCGCAAATACTTGAAAAGGCACTTGACAAATCAAATGAACTAAAAAGTTTCAGAGCGGATTTCTTTGAAGGGGATTTCGGAGGAGAATATTTAGGTTTGCAGGGAAAACAGATTTTCATGAACGGAAACTTCCAGGGCTGCGGACGTTACCAGGTTGTCCTTAATGGTTCTGTGAAAATAAACGGCTCAAGAATAGAGCCTGATTTGATGAACATTGTTATTGATGTTACTCCTGAGGAAGGAAGTGTAAGGCAGGAAACGGAGCAATGCTTGCCAAGAATACAGAATATGAGCAACTTCTTACCAACAGATGAGGGATTGCTTACAAATGAACTTACACAGGAATATCAGGCTTGGCCTGGGGTTGTTGCACCTGGAGATAAGGCACTTGATGATGTTGCAAAGGATGCTGCAAAAACACTTTTCGGAAGCGAAAACAGGCTCGCGGCAAATTCCGCGGGGACAAACCAGTTAAGATTACAGCTTGGAAATGATCCAGGATATATTGTGAAAGTTGAAATGGATAAGGTGCCTTCAAATACACCTTACAGCATAACCGCGTATATAAAAGAAAGTATTGGTGCGGACAGCAAACTCAAAGGAGAAATTGCAAAAGAGGCAGCACAAGCAATCAAGGAACTCAAAGAAAATGTGATTGATGGTTGTATCGGAGAAGATGAAAGCTACTTCCTGCTCAAAAATGCAGGCGAAATAGGAACGCTTGATGCGTTTGTTGAATCACCAATACAATTACAGTATAAGGAATCACAGTGTTCACTTGTGACTGTTTCAAGCGATATCATTGATGATGTTTCACTTGCAGCAAGAAAGTTTGATGATTATGATGGTCTTTCAAAAGGAAGCCCTTATTTCAAGGAATACATTGGCAAGGACAAGGAACCTGGTTCGAAAACAAATTCACTTGAAGTAAGCGAAATTAATTCTAAAACAAATCGTTTTGAAGGAATGGCTTATGTGTGTGTTGAGGGCAATGAAAACCTGCATCTTGCGCAGGACAAAAAAATAATTGTTTCTGTTCAAAAACAGTTCACTGAAGGCGGAAAGCCATTTGAAAAAGAGGCTTCGCTTGCGGTCTGCGGAATACACCCGATTGATTTGCTTGCAAAACTCAGAAGCGATACCATAAAGGACGGCGAAACATATTACGCAACGCTAATGTGGAAAGGCGATCCTGATTCAATTAGTATTTCTGAACTTGAAAAAATGGTGCTTGCACAGCAAACAATCGGAGATGCAGATGAAATACTCAAAAACGGAAGGGACATCAAAAAAGAGGATCCTGAACCAGTTAAAGATGCAAAACAGGTTGCTGCCAACTGGTACCTTGGAGCTTGTGCACTTACAACAACCGCAACATCACTCGCAAGACCAATAGTTGGTTGGGGCGCTTGGTTATTCAATGTGGTGTTTGATTGCGGATTGCCTTACGCCGCAATAATATCAGAAAATGTGCCGATACTTAGCGACATTAAATCATTTTTCACAGAATTCCTCTGGGGACCAATCAAAGAAGGATTCAATACAGTTACAACTGGATTTGGAAGCATAATCAAATCGTTGTTCTATGCAACAGGAATTGCAGATAAACCTGGCGGAGGAGAAGTTTCAATTGATGAATCACTTGATGCAATCAACAAAGTTGACTTTGAGGAAGTTCCAAACAACATAATTGATGCCTATGCTGATGTATCTTTGATATCTGATGCGGTGCTTGCAAGAACCGAAACTCTTTCCACAAGAAAGGTTAACCTCTCGCAAGTTGGAATACTTTCAGATAACATCATGGATGAAATCGTGAAAAAGTTCGAGGCACAAGGCATTAAGGATCCCACTTTTGTTGCAAAGTTAAAATCAAATACGCCAAAAATCAAAGAAGCGCTTAAGGATGCAATGAAAGAAAAATCACGAGCTGCAGGACAAACCCTTAGCACTGATGAATTTAAAACAGTCATGAAAAAAACCGCAGGAGAGATTGGAGGAGATAAGGAATTATTAAAAATATTTGGGAATGCAAGAAGCGGAATAACAGGAGCGGCATTTGAAAAGGGTTCTGTTGTTGATAAAGTAACTGAAACGCTTTCAGAAAAAACAGGAATAAAGAAAATATCTGTAAGGGATTCACCTTCAATTCCTGCTACCGGCACAACAAGAGCAAATAAATTAGCTGCAGTAACTGATGAGCTTGCAAAACAGGCAGCACAAAGATTCAGGACAAACCTTGAGTTGCCTCCATTTACTGCAGGCGGGGGCATTGCAACTGACCCGCTTATTGATCTTGCAAAGCAAAATGTTTTGCTTTCAACAGTTGAAATTGAAACTGTATTCCAGCCTGCAGCAAAAATTAAAGGCAGAATAAGTAAAAAACAAGTTGTTGCAAAAGAAGCGCAGGAAGCTGCACTCGAAACAATGGAAAAGAACCTTTCAACAGTTATAAAAGAATCTGCAGACTCTTCATTAGCTGCAGGAGCACACAGCCTCGATACAGCCACAGTTGAAGCCCTCAACAAGAAAGCCTCAAGCGAGTTCTCAAAACTGAGCGGTGAAAAGGTTGCTGCTATTGCTGCTGAGGAAATCAAGATTAAAGATATTAAACCAAAATTCTTCAGCTGGGAAGGGCTGAGAACATTCGGAGTCAATTTCCTGAAAGAGGGAGCATTCGGTTTACTTTCAAACTGGGTTGGATTGAAGGCTTATGACTGGTCATTCAAAAGGGAAATAAAGAAGGCAACAAAGCAGACAAACATTGCCTCAAGGGAAGAGGAATTAAAGGCGGCACAAATTGATTTCCTTGGTGTTGGCTTTGATACCTCTGAGGGTACTGGAAAGGATTTGCTGAAGTACAGGACTTACAGCCTTGAGGTTAAAACTGATTCGGTTGGCGCACTTGTAACAACATTCGGACTTGCAAAAACAATACCTAAGGATACTGATAAAGAACATTTGCTGAATGTTTGTGATGCAAAAGAATTCAACAAAGAGATGAACAATTATCTGCCCGGGCTGATTCCGAAGATTGATAATGAAAGCGACATACCTGAGCCATTGAGAAAAACATCAGCATTAAGAGCACAGCATATAAGAATTGCAAAAAGTTATTTAGAACCGGGTCCGAACGGAGAGGCTGTTGGTGCAATTGTTGCAGCTGCCGCAGAGAGCAAAAAGGTGGAGTTCGAGACAACAGGAATTAACCTTGAAGCGCTTGTGATTTCAGTCGGAATAATGAAAAGCGCACTTGGAAATGATGAGAAAACAGCCGAGGCAAAGAGACGCATAAAAATGTTCGGATGTAACTTTACGAATGTCGGGCAAAGCGACATACACAGCAATGCTGTCTGCGCAATCAACAAACTTGATTCATACAGGGCAGGATGCGGAAGCAATGCGGCATGTTACTTCAACAGTTATAATTCAGACACAAAGAACCAACAGACAAACATTTACAACATGAATGATTCTGAATTCAACCAGCTTTATGAAAAATGGGCAAGCTATGAATTCAGGGCGGCATAGGATTTGATTAACCGGATAAATTTGGCTGATTAAAATTCTGTTCCCTGAGGCAATGGATTATATATTTCTTTTTTCTATTATAGGACATGAACTCAAAAGGATTCACTCTTTTCACGGCACTTGTCGCATTCATTCTCATAAGCCTTTCGATTCTTCTGGTTAACTCTATGGTGTCAAGTGAGAGGAATAATTTTGAAATTATTTCGGACATTTCAGAACAGCAGGAAATGCAGGCAATTGCTGATCTTACAAGAGCGGATGCGCTTCAGGTTTTCAATTTTGGAATAAGGTATTCAATAGAGTCTTTTTCAAAAGAGGATAACAGGGTGCCTATTGGCGAACCTGATAACCCTTACATTTTGTTTGCAACAAATTCTGACTGGGATTCTCTGCAGGAAAATTTTATTGCGGAAAAATTCGGGATAGGCACGGGTGATTCGGATCCTGGGCCTTTTGCAACTCTTACTGCAAGCCACATGACAAATCTTCTTTCAAGGGCCGAAAGCATAAGGGGTTTTGAAATTGAGTTAGCTGAACAGAGGAGGGAAGTTCTTGCAAGAGGATTGCAGAGAACACTGAATGGCTCTTCATCAAGCAGTGACTTTTTGGAACTTGTGAACTGTGATTCAGGAAACTATTCTGATTGTGTCGGAACTTTTTATGTCACCCTTGATCTGAGCAGAGGATCCATAACGGATTCTGATTATGAGGATTTTCCGCAAATAAGCGTTACAAATAATTTAACTGAAAGAACCTTAAGGGAACCGATTTTGCCAAGAGGCAAATTCAGGATTTATGTTCCTGTACGGCTTTTCAAAGCTCTTGCAGGGGCAAGGGCGGTTGGTTTTGCTTCGGGTGATGGCGTTCTTGATGATTCTTTGTGGGATGACATTGACGCATTACCGGATCAGTCGGCAATGGAAAGCCGCCTTGATTCACAGGTTTCCACTCTTGTTTCCAACAATAACCTTGAGGCAGATGACGACGGATTTTACCTTGAATCCTACAAGGTTTTTGTGCTCACCGATTCAGATAATAAGCTTCTCAGGTATGATGTGGATCTGATTTTTAAGGAAGATAATCCAAAATACAGGGTCGAATCGGTGAATATTGAAAACAAGTACATGATTACATTAAGAAGGAACAGAGCATAGGGAAAAAAGCATAGGTATAAAAAAGAGTTAAATTTAAATGTAAAAACAATATTCAATATTAATTAAAATAAGAGATATATACATATATACTAGTGATTGAATGGCGCTGATGGATTCGTTGAAAGAATTTTACTCCAAGATGGAAGAAAAGTACTACGCTTTCCTTGATACAATTGAATCCAGGGGCGTTCCTGTTTACAAAATTGTTGATGCAATTGAAGCACAGAATATTCCTTCTTTTCCTGTAGCGTTGTTGTTTTTGGTTGCTGTTCTTGTGCTTGTTTTCTTGGGAATATCAGCCGTATTTTTTGCTTCAGGAACACTTGAGGTGACAGTGCAGGATTCTGGGGGAATTGGTATTGAAGGAGCATCAGTTACAGCTATACTTGATAATAAAACGCTTGCTGAAAAGAGAACGGATTTTGACGGAAAGGCAACCATTGATGTTCCGCTTGGAAAAGAAATTGATCTTAGTATAAGCAGGAGCGGGTTTGTAACTAAGGAATCATCCTACACTGCAACAGAGGTGGCAGGAAAAAAAATAATTACAATGCAGGCCCAGATACAGACATTCCAGAAAACAATTAATGTAATGGAGAACGGAACCACAAGGCTCCTGCAATCATACATTGAAGTGCAGTTCAGTTGTACAGGCAATGGTTCTTTTGGAGAAACAAAAAGTACAGTAAATGGAATAATACAATTGGATGTTCCAAGCGATTGTGATTCACTTGTTTCAACAACTTATGGAGATTACTCGATTTCGAATGAAGCTATTTTCCTTTCATCAGCTGATAGGGTTGATCTTTTTGTTGAGAAGGATGTGCTTGTTACAGGGAGTGTTGTTGTTGCAATAAGTGACAATTCAGGTGCGCCAATTCCGGGAGTTGATGTTTCGCTTTACATGCCGACTGAAAGCAATACACCTGGAAGTATTTTCCAAACAAAGCAGGCTTCTGCTTCAGGAACTGTTCCTTTTGATGATGTTCCTATAGGTCGATATTATATTGTTGTTTATGACAGGCAGGGAAATTTTTCAGAGTATGATGGTCTTTTGGAAAAAGTTATACAAGAAGTTTCAAAAGACAGGATAACAAATTTTACTGTTGTTCTTAAAGAAAATGTTGCAGGAAAAATCAGATTACAAATACAGGATTTAAAATCAACTGAATCAATTGAAGGCGCATCTGTGAAGCTTTCAAAAAATGAGACCGAACTTGCCACCATACAGACAGATTCCGAAGGAAAAGTTGAATTCAATGTTGGCGAAGATATTGAATATAATTTGCTCATTGATAAACATGGTTACTTAATCAAATCAGTAAAATTAAAACCATCAACAGATTATAAAATTAGTGGAATAGAAGAAGCGACAATTGAGAACAGCCAAAGTTTATTAGTAAAAGTTGTTGATGAAACTGGACAGCCTGTTGAGAATGTCAGGTTAAAACTCAGAAAGAATTCTGATGGTGTTCAATTCGGGTCAGAGCTTGTTACAGGACTTGATGGCAAAGCAATATTTGAGAGAGTTGAAGAAGGGTTATATTATGTTTATGCAGTCAAACCAGGATTTGGCGAAAAGAACAGCGATACAGTAAGTTTGAGCAGCAGGCAGAAGAACGAACTGCAGCTTACCCTGCCTATAGGTTTTGGAAGAGTTGAAGCAACAGTTATTGATGAATCAGGCGCACCAGTTGTTGGCGCGGTTGTTAAGGCAGTTGATTCTGCTACATTCAGCACAATTGATGAGCAAAGCACGGATTCGGATGGTAAAAAAGTAATTAGTGTCAGGGCAGATAAGGAGATTTTCCTTGCGGTTTCAGCAAATGGTTTTGTGCAAAGTATTAGTACCCCTGAAAAACTTCAGAGGGACGCCACAACAAAGAAAACAATTGTGCTTGAAAAGGCAGTACAAAAGTTTTCAATAGACCTTGAAGGCATTTATCTTGATAATGAGCTTGTTTCCGAAACAGGAACAGCTGCTCTAAATACAGGACAGAAATATACTGCAAAATTCAAGTTAAGGATTCCTGCAGGAAGCGCATTTGATGAAGCAGGCGCACACATCAGAACAGGAGCGGAGGAAAGCACAGCAATAGAAAAAGATAACTTATACATAACTGATGTTAGGGGTGCGTTCAATTCAATTACAAGAGCAACATCATATACATCCCCGCAGGGACAGGCAACTGATGCTCAGCACATTACTGCAGGTAATGCAAAATGGGCAAATATCACATTCAAAAATCCCGGACCGGGGGTTTATGATATTGAAGCGGATGTTCAGGTAAGAGATGAAGCAAGAATCGGTGCTTTGCTTGATGTCTGGTACAGGGCCTGGGGAAAAAGCGGCGGTTATATTAGAGATCCTGTTGATGTTGTTCTTGGCAACGGCGAAACAAGCGCGGACAAACAAGGGCTTTATGCACAGGCATCCAAAAGAACTTTTAGTGTAGGTCCATCAGCATTATGCGGAGATGATTTCTGTTCAAAGTTCTCAATACAAAATATGAGAAC
>PCWY01000080.1:10065-13488 GCA_002762975.1 Candidatus Diapherotrites archaeon CG11_big_fil_rev_8_21_14_0_20_37_9
CATTTGAGCTTTCAAGCATTTCGGAAACTCCGTTCAGCGCAACAATATTTGGAATAAAAGACAAGACAAGCAGTTTTGCAATTAAATCATACAAAATAAAAACACCCTCAGGGGAAACAAGGGAAAACCAGGGAGTAGGCTCGGAAATTGAAGTTGCACTTGGCGAAATCGGAAAGGACGGGGTTGTAAGCGGGGAAATAATTTTCGAAGCAAAAAAAGAGGGAAGCATACCACTTGAAGTAAGCATAATTTCAGGCACAGAATCCGGAATCGAAGTTTACAATAAAACAATCAGCGTGAAAATTCTTCCTGCTGAAAATCTTTCTGTTGATGTATTGCCTACAGTAATCGTGCCACTTATTAACAACAATTTGCTTGTGAAGGTCGCTGATGAAAATTCAGGGAATGCAATTTCAAATGCAAAAGTAAGCATCAAAAATAATGGCATTGTAATCGCAAATGGCGAAACTGATATTGAGGGTGTTTTCGCATACACTTTGCTTTCACCTGCTGATGGTTCCACAATTGGAGTGCATGTTGAAAGAATAGGTTACAGGCCTGTTGAAAAAGAATTGAAAGTTACGGGCAACATAATTGATGCTCAGCCAAAAACAATTAAGCTTGCAATAGCTGTTGGAGGAACGGCATTCAAAACAATTGACGCAGTATTGCTTAACCATTCGCAAATACCATTGGATGTTGAAAGCGTTTCACTTAGCAGGGATTTCACAAAATATATTGAATGGTCCTTTGATGAACCAACTCAAGGAACAACAATTGACATTGATTCAAATACTTTACTCAAAGGAACATTCAGACTTACTCCTGAAGGGAGATCGATTTCAGAACCGGTTAAGATTCTTGGTTCAGTGAATGTTTTGGTTACAAATGCGGCTTTTGAGAAAAAGTGGCTTGCGTCAATTCCGTTTGAGTTGAGCATTGGTTTTGGAGATGGACTTGATGATACCGATTGTCTGACTTTATTCCCTTCAGAGTGGAATATTTTCAGTTCGGGAAGCAATACGGAAAAATTGAAGGTGACTCTTGTGAATAACTGCCAGGTTTCAGGGGAACCAATTTCACTCAAGAACCTTTCGGCAAGGGTAAATCTTGGAAATGCCAATGCTGTCGGGCAATTCAGATTATCCAGTTCTGTGGACGGGGCAAAACCGCTTGAACTTACAAATGCGTTCAAAAAATTCGCTGATAACCTGAGCGAGGAAGCGGAAGAATCAATTGACCTTGAGTTCTTGCCAGGAAGCATAATAAGCGGTTCCTCGGATGTGAAAATTGAAGTTAAAGCAGTGCATCTTACACAGAACAGTGAAGAGGCTCTTGTGAAAAAGATTGATGCAAAAATCAGGGTGAATAATCTTAATGATTGTGTCGAAATACTTACACAAGGAGACCTTACAATAAGCAGTTGTCCGTCGAATACGGGGCATGGAAATTATGGTGATAGGTTTTCAAGTTATAATGATTCAAGGTATGGGGCATATGACCCTTATGCACAGAACAACGGTTATGGAACAGGGTTGCCGCCATACCTGAGTTCGGATCAGGCAAATAACGGAGTTGCTGGTGACAGTTATTATGATTATGCCGGAAGCGCATACCCTAATGCATCATACAATCAGCCGTTCATGGGAACGGGAGTTAATTCAGCTTACAGTAATTCATGGAATTGCGGTGCTGGAGAAGTAGTTGTAAGAAACAGTTGTGAAAGTCCGGTTGATTTATCATTCCAGGCACAACCTGGCATAACCACAAGGGATAGGACACTTACAATAGAGCCCGGAGAGGAAGATGCTGTTTTCGTTGAGCCCACAAACTTTTTCGGCAGATATTCATTGAAAATTAACGCTAAGCCAAGCGAGAGCAAGGCAAAATCAACAGAAATAGGCACGGTGTATGTGAATGTAACCAACGAGGCAATCAAGGATTATACTGATTGTATCTCAATAAGCCCCGCAAAAACATTCAACTTCAATAATTTCTTCGGAAAGCCTGTTGAATTAAAAGTAATCAATACATGTGTAAATGATGGTGTGTTCTTACAGCCAAGCAATAATACAATTAATTTTACAGGCGACAGGGTTGCAAATCCGGCTGATCAGAGTGCAGGATTCAGAGAGCTTATAGAATCATGGTCCATTGCGGGACAACCACAATACAGTAGTTCACCTAATGGCCAGGTTACACAGACACTTACCTTTGAAATTGTGAAAGCGGTAAAGCAATACAGGAATCAGGCACCTAAAGTTAATTTGCTTACAGAGAACCCGTTTGCGGATGTAGGCAACTTAAGGTATTTCTTATCATCAGGGTATTATGCGGTTTTCGGAAGAGCAAATCTCTATGTTAACTTTGTTGCTCCAAGCGGACAGCAGAGAAGCATTACATTCCCAATGGAGGTAACTGATTACTGGCCATTGCTTGAATATGGTGAAGAGTTATCGGAAGAATTCAGCAGTTTCGGTGACCCTAATCTTAAGCCGGCGGACTGCCTCAATCTTGATGCGCTTAACTTTACAAGAATAGCAGGTGGTGCTGATTTGCCTTGGGACAGGGTTTATTCAACATCACTCAACGACAGTTTATTTAAATTCGGAAAGAAGGATCCAAAGTCAGGAAAAGAGGTAGGCGGATGCGGTACAGGAGATAAGATTACAAACGTTGAACCTGGCGTTTACAATGACCCTAATACAGGACTTATAATGGAAGTTTTCCAGGACGGAAAACACGAAATCGGAGTGCAATTCAACCCGGATAAATGGAACGGCAAAAGGGCAACCATAGTCGCACCAATATTCATTGATGTTACAAGGGCAAATCCTGCAGGCCACGGAATTTCTGGTGGAGCAATAAGGATTAATGTTGGCGAAGACAAGGAGTATCAGACAGGCACCGGAACTGGTACAGGAACAGGTTCAGGAAGCGGAGATCTTTTATGTGAAAATGGAAGCGCAGGAGCAAACATATACCAGGCACTTGGATTCCAGCACCTCAAGTATGAATGGAGAATTTTAAATGATGCGGATAAAGGCGTAATCAAAAATGCGTGTGATGTTTATAATTCAGGCTTGGAAAGGATAGCCCTTTCAAGCGATGATGCGCCATGGTTCTGTGATGCAACACAAGCCACAATAGAGTTCGCAAGGAAAATTGCCGAACAGCAGAAAGTAATTGATGGAATTAATGCAAGCACAGGCGGAGCAGGAAGCTGTCTTGGAAGCGCATGCACAGCAGGAACGCTTTCATCAAAAGACTTGCATAAATACACGCTTGCACAAAAACAGGCAACGGATAACGATTCATACTTCCTCAATTCTGCAGGAGACGGAGTAATAGATCTTGATTTGCCGATTGATCTTTCAGGATTAAAAAACAAAACTGATGTAATTAAAGACATCACAAACCCGG
>PCWY01000052.1 GCA_002762975.1 Candidatus Diapherotrites archaeon CG11_big_fil_rev_8_21_14_0_20_37_9
GCAAGTATTTCAAAGTCGAATTCTTCCATGCATCAAATTTGATTGGAAGTGGTTTTATTTCTTTATACTGGGAGTTTATTCAAATAACCGTTTCTTTTTAGGTGTTCTGTCTGGAAACCAATGTATCTCCACACAATATCCGCTTTGTCAGGCTGGAAATCCCATAATTTTATAATAACAACATCCCTGTCCCGCATCCAGGTTCTCTTTTTCATTTTTCCGGGAATTCTGCAGTTTCTTTCTTTGCCATCTTCACAAAGAACCTTTATCTGAGTCCCGCCCATTCTTTGGGTGACTATTCCGAACATTTCCCCGTCATTTCTTCGCGGTGTTCTGATTTTTCTGAGCTGTTCTTCCTGCTTTTCTTCTTTTTGTTCTATTTCTTTTTTCGTAACCAAATTTTATACCTTCAATATTATCGCGTGCTTTATGCCCGCAATCTTAATAATGTCAGCTTCCATTAAAAAACCTTGTTTTACGGCAATTTCAACGACTTTGTTCCCGAAAAGGTTTATGCTATTGTGTTCTGCAAGAAGTTCGCCTAATTTTTTTTCATCAAGTTCCTGTCCCTTGTAGAATGATTCTTCAACAGTTACTTCAAGATCCTTTTCCTTGAAAGTTTTTCCAATTATTTCCTTATCTGCACAGGCAAGAACTTTTGTGTTATTCATTTCATAGGATTTGTAAAACAATGTATCCCCTAGATTTTTTTCAGCGGACTTAGTGCTCCGCATGCAGTGCATTTGAGCATCTTAATTCCTTGGTTATCAACTATTTTTGTATCGGGTTTGCCGCACTCATGGCAATAAACAAATTCTTTCAGATAACTGTCAAAAAGTTTTCCAAGCATATCGGGATAGAATTTTCCATTCATAATGAGCTTGCCGCTTTCGATTGTAAGTGAGCTTGCGGTTTCTTTTGCAAAATATTTGTAAACGTGCTTTTCTTCCCTGCCTATAAGTTTTACAACCGCAGAGAAATTATTTACCATTGTTTTTTTCCCCTGGACTCTGCTGTCAAGTCGCGGTATCTCAAATCTTTCCTTTGATGTTGTCTTCTCAGGTAATGAGCCATAAAGACGATTGAGCATTTTTTCGTATTCCATACTAATAGATTCCCTTCCTAATGCTTTTAAAGCTTCTCAAGCCGTACGAAGCATTTATTAATGCATTAATTCAATTCTGAATATGCTAAACGTTAAATCCAAGGATTTTGTGAAGGCCGGAATTTCCTTTTTATTCTTGATTCTTTTTGCTTATTGGATTTTTTCAAACGCAACTCTTGTAAATGATCTTGTTGCAGGTTACGGTCTTGTAGGGATATTGGTTGCGGCTCTTGTTGCAAATGCATCAATTTTCCTTCCTGTGCCAATTGACATAGTGATTTTTGCTCTTGGTGCAAACGCACTTGATTTTCAAGAGCTAGTTGTTATTTCAATTGTTGCCGGTATAGGTGCCGGCATTGGTGAAATGAGTGCGTATCTTTTCGGTTTGCTTGGAATCCGCACTGCTGAAAAAGCAAAGCACAAAGAATTTTCTAAAATAAATGTTATTGAAGAAAAACTCGGGAAGAAAGGGATGGTGTTTGTTTTTTTTGGAGCATTAACTCCGTTTCCTTTTGATATCATTGGCATTGTTGCAGGTGTCATAAAATATGATCCTAAAAAATTTCTTGTTGCAGCAATTGCGGGAAAAATTGTAAGATATTTCCTAATAAGTTTAGCCGCCTATTATGGTTTTGCTGCAGTAAAGGCTTTCTTCTTCATCTCCGCTTAGAACAACATTGTCAGACCATATACAATTACCATTAGTACTGTCTGTAAAGGAAGCGCTGGTAATGCTTTCCCGTTTTCAAGCGAAGCATAATGCACTGTTGCAATTAAACCAATAAGTGATGCGAAAAGCAAAAGGCTTGGAACAATAAATATATTTCCCATCTGTGCTCCTTGCTTTGCCGCTCCGAGAACACTTACTGCAAATGCAAGCGGAATTACAATATCTCCAGTGCCTAATTCAAACTGGTGTTCTTTTGTAGGCATTGCGAATGTAAACGAAAGATTCTGTTTTGAAATTCCTTTTGCGAGCATAACCATGTGCTTTGTTTTAAATACCGCAATCAAATCATACACTGAAAGTAATATAATGAAAACAAGTATTGGAATTATTCCTAGGCTTGCGCCTATCAATGGTCCTGCTCCTGCTGCTGCAAAAACACTTGAAACATTTCTCAATAATACATTTTTTCTAAAAATTATTCTTGTTGCAACAAGTATTAATGAAAGTCCAAGTGCAAAAAGTTCTTCAGGAATAAAAACCGCAAGCACAATGAAGCTTGTTCCGAAAACAGCCATTAATTCCATTCCTTTTATCAAATACCGGAATATCCATTTCGGAGCAAATTTCAAAAGTAATAACAGGATTCCTGTAAAAAGCAAAATCCAAACAATAAGGCCTAGGCTGTTTTCAATTGAATCAGGATTATCATTCACAATGGTTGTTTTTATGCCTTCATCAATAAGGTAATTTCCCACATACAAACCGATTGCCTGGGTAACAACAAAAATCAGGATCAATTGGGCAATCAGCTTACGGTTCATAGGAAAAAAATGCATTTGATGTTTAACTATTTTTTGGGTGTAATGGTTTGTTTAATTCACCCAAACAATTTCCTTCCAATCCTTAAAACAGTTGCCCCTTCCTCAATTGCGATTTTGAAATCATTGCTCATTCCCATTGAAAGGTGATGTAAATTCAAATGCTCTTTAATATCAAATAATTTCTGGAAGCACTCCCTGATTATTGTTTCATCTTCTGTTAATGGCGCCATTGTCATTAATCCTGTGAAGTGTACATTTTCATATGGGAGGTTTTTCATTGTTGTTAAGAGTGATTCAACTTCCTCCGGAGGCATCCCGTATTTTTGTTCTTCGCCTGAGGTATTCACCTGCAAAAAAATATTCTGTTCCTTATCCATGTCGAGTGCGGCGTAATGTATTTTTCTAAGCGAATTAAGCGAATCAACGGAATGTATATAATCAGCCATTTCAACAACACTTTTTACTTTATTGCTCTGCAGGTGCCCTATAAAATGGATGTCCGCTCCAAGGTTTTTGATTTCAGGGTATTTTTCAGAAAGCTCCTGCTCTTTATTTTCTCCAATATCTTCTATGCCTAAAGCAATTGCTTCTTTTATTTTGGAAACAGGCTGGTGCTTTGTAACGCCTATAAGCGTAATGTCTTTCGGATTCCTCCTGACTTTTGCACAGGTTTCTGTAATTTCTTTTTGCATTTTATTGTAATTTTCTTTTATGTTCATAAAACCAATTTGGGGGTGAAAGTGTTTTTAAGGATTAGATTCTGTTAATTGTTCTATGTTTTCCTGTGTTATTATTCGCCCTTAAGTAAGTTTGTAGAATCTGTGTTTTGGGGTATAAACGTCGCCTTTCTTTGTGAGCTCCGCAAGCAAATCCCTTGTTTTGTCCGCCTCAATTCCAATTGTTTTTGCTTCTGAAATAATTTCTTCAATAGGAACCATGTCAATTTCCTGTGCTTTTTCCCTTACAATTTCTAAAATCTTTTTCATGTTGTTCATTTTTGTATGCGTTTGCCCTGAGGTAATTATATCAATGTCAATTTTTCCTGTTTCAGGATCCGTTACAAGTTCCTCCAAAGATGTTTTCACAAGTCTTATTGATCTTTCAATGTCTTCTCTTTCAACATTGTTGCTTAACCTTACCCTTGCTGACGCTTCGCTTAATCTGATAAGTCCTTCAAGCTGCCTGTGTGTTGCAGCAACCACGCCGTCCTTCCTGCCAATATCCCTTAAGCTAATGTAAAATTCGGAAATTTCTTTCATTGCTTCTTCTGACATCACAGGAAAAATATTCTGCCTTGCATATGAAATGTATTTTTTGAGAATATCCCCCTGAATTTTCGGAGTTATAAGTTCCTCAATTTCTTCGAGCAATTTGTCCTTTTTTGTTATGCCAAGTTTTTTTCTTTGTAATGACATCTCTCCTGCGCGATGGCTCTTGAGTATGTGCAGTGATATCTCCATGTCCTTTTTTTTGTCAAGCACATCTCTAAGCATGAAGAACAGATCAAACCTGCTGATAAGTGTCGGAGGCAGATTTATCTGGTCAACAAAAGGCATGTGCGGATCAAACCTCGAATATTTTGGATTTGCTGCAGCAAGCACTGTTGTATCTGCTTTGAATTTTGTGACAATTCCTGCCTTTGCTATACTAATCGTCTGTTGCTCAAGCGCCTCGTGCATTGCACTCCTGTCCTCTGCATCCATTTTGTCAAATTCATCAATCATTGCCATTCCGCCAGACGCGAGCACAAGCGCACCTGCTTTGATTGTCCAACCGCCTTCTCCAAATTCGTCTTTTACTGCTGTTGCGGATATTCCCGCGCCAGATGTTGTTTTTCCCGCAACGTAAATTGATTTTGGTGCAATGGCGTCCGTGGCTCTCAAAATCGCCGATTTGGCCAAACCAGGATCACCCATTACTATAATGTGGATATTTCCCCTGATCTTCTGATCGTTCGGGAGCTCCTTTCTAACTCCGCCGAAAAGTTGTAATGCAATTGCCTCTTTCATTGTTTCGTGGCCGTAAATGTGCGGGGCAATGCTCTGCACAAGCAAATCATAAATATCTTCCCTGCCTGCAAGTTCCTTTATCTCCTCCTCTTCCTCTTCGCTGATATCAACTTCCTCAAATTCCTTTGCGGTTTCTTCAAGGTGAATGCATTCTAGGTATCTTCCGTAAACAACTTTCTTTTCTTTGGGTGGCATTAATCTTAGAACGCCTGTAAGCTCTGTCCTGTCTCCGGGACTTATTCTGTTAACCATGTCATCGCTTACATAAATGTCAAGGCTTGTTGCGAGTTCGCTTCCCTTTATCATTTCCAGGGGTTCTTGTATCTGTATTTTTTGATAATCAATGAAATCGCTTTGCTCTTCAAGGAGATTAAATGTTCTGTTTTTACATTCGGCACAGACATTTGGTGTCTTTGGCTGGTTTTTTGTCTGCGGCACCTTGTATGTTGATGAGCATCTTGCACATTCCCATGTTGCAAAGCTAAGTTTTGGCAATACATCCGTAACCTGCTTTACTACCCCCTCTACTGTAACAAGTTTGCCAATGTGTTTTGCGCTCAGGTTTCTGAGCAAGGGTTTTTGTTCCGCGGGCAGATTAAAAAATCTGATGTAAGGGTTAAAATCATCAATTTCCAGCATTGGCACATCAATGTTTTTTAATGCCTTTTTTGCAGCCTCAAAGCAAACATCAGGATTTACAAGGAGTTCATCCGCAAGCTCAAAATCATAATGCTCAAGCTCTTTAAAATCAACCATAAGAGATTTTTTGATTGGATAATCAGAGACAAGTTTTTCAATTTCCTTCATGTATCTGTTCTTGAAAAAGCTCTCAAATTTATCAGTAAATGGATTATCCTGCTGTTTAAAATCTTCGCCGTACATTTAATCACTAAATTTCTGTTTTTTTGGGTTTAAATACTCTATGAGAGCATTTTGCCGGTGCGAGTAGTGGGAGAATTAGTTATATCTAATAAGTATGATACCTAATTAATAACTCCTGCTTAGCTTTCCGAAATTTTGATTTCAAAAATGTAAGGAAAGTGAAAATCGGCTGTGTGGTATTTTTTCTGCGGGTGGTATTATTTCCAGAATTTTTTTATCTGCTTCTAGGGGTTCAAGTCATGTATAAACTTGAAACAAAACTAAATTTGCATCAAAAGAATAATTTCTGGGTGATAGGAATAAACAGAAAGGAATCTCTATTAAAGCTTTTCAACCTAAAGAAACTAAGGTGTGTGATTTAAATGGCGGAAAAATTCTATATAACAACTGCTATTGATTATCCCAATTCTAAGCCTCACTTGGGTCATGCTTATGAAAAAACCGTTGCTGATTGCCTTGCACGCTGGCATCGCTTTAATGGTCAGGAAACTTTTTTCCTTACTGGTACGGATGAGCACGGCAAGAAGATTCAGGAGGCCGCGGAAAAGCAGGGCAAGAAGCCAAAAGCCTTTGTCGATGAGCAGGTTGTTTCATTCAAAACACTTTGTGAAAAGTGGAACATTTCCTATGACAATTTCATAAGAACTACGGATAAACATCACGAGGAGATGTGCCGTAACATTTTCCAGAAAGTGCTTGACAAGGGCGATATTTATCTTGGTGAATATGAGGGTTTTTACTGTACTGGTTGTGAAGCTTATTACCTTGAAAAGGATGCTGTTGATGGTTGTTGCCCTAATCACAAAACTCTTTTGGAGAAGGTCAAGGAGGAATCCTATTTTTTCAGGATGTCAAATTACCAAAAGCAGTGGCTTTCTTTTGTTGAAAAAAATCCGGAATTCATTTACCCTGTGAGGCGAAGGCAGGAAATAGTGAACAGGGTAAAAGAGGGTTTGCGTGATTTGAGTGTTTCAAGGGCAAGTTTTGATTGGGGTATAAAACTGAAAAATGACCCTAAGCATGTTATTTATGTGTGGTTTGATGCTCTCTTGAATTATCTTTCAGGTGTTGAGTATCCGTCAAAAAAATCGGATAAATTCTGGCCTGCAAATATGCACGTAATCGGCAAGGATATTCTGTGGTTTCATTCTGTTATTTGGCCGATAATGCTTTTTTCCGCGGACATTGATCCTCCAAAAAAAGTTTTCGTTCACGGTTTCATTAATGCCGCTTCAGGTGAAAAAATGTCCAAGAGTCTTGGCAATGTGATTGATCCGATTGATATTGTCGAAAAATTCGGGGTTGATTCTGTAAGGTATTATCTTTTGCGTGAAATTCCAATGGGTGAGGACGGAAATTTTTCCCAAAATGCAATAATCGTGCGGCACAACAACGAGCTTGCGAATACCCTTGGAAATCTGCTTAACAGAACCATGAATCTTACTGAAAAAAAACTTTTTGGAAAAATTCCTGCAGCAAAAACAGATTCTGTGCTTTCAGAGAATTTTCGTATTGATAAGATAAATTCTTTCATGGAAAAACTAGAGGTTCATAATGCGCTTGGGGAAATTTTTTCTTTTGTAAGCGCGTGCAACCGCTACATCAATGATAAGGAGCCCTGGAATCTTGATGGAAAAGAACTTGAACAGGTTCTCTATTCTGTATTGGATTCGCTCAGGGTTATTGCGATTATCCTTTCGCCTTTTCTTCCTGAAACATCGGAGAAAATTTCAAAACAGCTTAATGTGCCGCTTGGTTCATTGAATGAATTGAAATTCGGTATTTTAAAACCAGGTAAGATTGGAAAAAAAGAAATTCTTTTTGAAAAACTTGATGCAGTTGTTGAGGAGAAAATAAGCGCAAGGGAAATAACTGTTAAGGTTTCTCCTGAACTGAAAAAGCTTGATTTGAAACTTGTTGTGGCCGTTATTGAAGGCGTTAAAATTAAGAAAAAGCACGAAGGCCTTGATAGACAGGCGCGTGAAACAATAAAGGCAACAGACCTTGATGCTGTTGAGGAAAGCGATGTGATTAAAGGTTACCTTGAGCTTTATGATGCTCTTGACGTTGAGCACGATACCCATGCGGTGAAAAATCTTGTGGAGCTTGCAAAAAAATCTGGTAAGTTGCCCACCATAAACACGGTTGTCGATTCTTATAATCTTGTTTCAATTGAAAAGGGATTAATTGTGGGTGCGCATGACCTTGATAAGGTTAAGGGAAATGTTGCCGTAAGAAAAGCAACAGGAAAAGAATTGTACATTCCTCTTGGAAAAACTGGCGCAATGAAAATTGATTCAAAAGAGTATGTGTTTGTTGATGATTGCGTTGTTTTGTGCAGGATGGATGTGAAGCAGGGTGAGCACACAAAAGTAACCAATGAAACAAAGAATGTGTTCCTTTATGTGCAGGGCAATAAGTACACTTCTAACGAATATTTAGAATCCGCTCTCAAAAAAATCTGCGAAAATATAACTATGTATTGCGGCGGTTCTTGGAAGCAGGTTAAGGTTCAGTAAGCTTTTTATTTTCAGGCATCTTTTTTGATTTATGCCGAAACCAAGTCAGGGAAGAGTTGCAGTGCATATGGGTCATCTTGTGTATCCGAAAAGCTGGGCTGTAAGAGAATTGCCCCCAAGGCCTCAAGTTGGAACCCAGTTTAGTTTCCAGACAAGGTTCCGGAAAGGCAAGGCAACAAGGTTTCGGGTAAACACTTTAGGCGAACCAATTGAGGAATCTATTCGTATTGTTACGGTGCTGCCAAACGGCAAATTAAAATTTTCAAAACCTTCAAAAAATCAGCTTATTCAGATTGCAAATAACCTTGGGGAAAATATTACTGTTCATGATCGTGTTATACATGAGCGCATGAAACAGGAGCGAAAAGAGCTTTCTTTTAATGGTGCAAAAATATGGATTCCTGTAAACTGGAAACAAACTCAGGGTGATATTCATACAACGATTTTGCCTTTCAATAATACGCGTGTTCAGGTTACTTTTGCTTTTAATCAGCATGGGGAAATAAATCCATTAACTTTGCAGTATGGGATTTTTGAAAATGGAAAGAATACTGAAAGAGGATGGAAAAATGAAGCAAAAACGGTTAAGGAAATTATTGCGCAGCTTGATTCGCAAATAATCAGGGAATTCAATCAAGCCTAAAATCCTTTTTGCGTTTTTTTTAGGGGTTAGTTATGAAGAAAAAAAATAATTATTTTTTCCTTACTATTTTCACGAAATTTCCCCAGTGGATATACTCTACTTCCGATCCGCCGGTTATTCCTGCAACGTCCTTTGGTTTTGGTACGTCAAATGTTTTGTAAGATTCAATATCCATTATCTGGACAAGGTCTCCCATTACCGCAACTACCTGTCCGTTTCCCTTGAGGATTATGGGGGTTTGTGCATCGGCATCTACTGGTTTAAGAAGATTTTTCTTGGTGTCTCTAAATATTCCCATTGCCGTTACCCTTACTTTTGCGGCTCCGTGTTTTCCAGGTTTTGATTTTTCAACGCTTTTTACCTGGCAAGGTTCGCCCTCTATAAGCACATAAGACCCTGGTTTTAGTGAACCTGCATTAATAAATTTTATATCTCCATCAGCCATCATACATCACTTCTTTTTACATATGAGAGTAATTTGATTCAATTTAAATATATTTGCATTTTTTAGCCGAATGTTGTGAAACTTTTTTCCGATAGTGAGGGTTAAATAGAAGTTATTCCTATTTCTTTTTAGTGATTTTTTAATGAATTTGCCGATTGGAGAGGTTATAAGCCAGAGAATTGATTTCCGTGAACTTGATGCCAAAAAGCTTGTTGAAAGCTTTTACGATAAGAAGTTTTCAGGCTATATAGTGGCAACAATAGAGGGTTTTGA
The DNA here is from genome assembly GCA_002762975.1 of Candidatus Diapherotrites archaeon CG11_big_fil_rev_8_21_14_0_20_37_9. Lineage (GTDB taxonomy): Archaea > Iainarchaeota > Iainarchaeia > Iainarchaeales > Iainarchaeaceae > PCWY01. The sequence goes on from PCWY01000052.1 coordinate 9,368, forward strand.
TGGTGTTGAGGAAGGTGCCATTCTTTTCAAGGAAGGGAATCTTGTTGCATCTGTTTATGAGTATGATAATTACGGTATAAGCGTTTTCGGGGATTCGGCGTTTCCGCAAGTTTTTAATTCTTTTGGCGCTGATTTTGTTGTAGCAGATATCATTTCTTTGACTAATCAACAGGTCGATCTCGTGACAGCGTTTAATGACAGGTGGAAAATAACAAAGCCTGTTGACAAAAATTCTGTCGGCAAATTAATCCCGAAGCAGTTCTCCGCGGATTATGCCAAGCAAACACTCAGCGAGGTTCTGACAAAAAGCGAGTCAAAGAAAGATCTCTTCAAGAAATTTGGGTTGAGTGGATTAGGGTAAAATGTTTAAAGTAGCAAAATCTTTTCTTAATGGATTTGCAAGAAAAGTACTGGATCTTGACGATACTGTAAAACCTACTAGCCATCTGGATCTTTTTGAGGATTATCTTGGGAAATTCAGTTTCAATACAAATACAAATAGCATTGAAATTTTTTTGAAGGAACTGAAAAAAAAGCATCTTGTTGATGACATTGTTGTTTCTTCCCTTAACGGCAGTTCAATTGCGTCAACAAATGGCCATGCGATTTCAAGCGCTGTTACCGGAGCCGCCCTTTACAATTATGTTCAGTCCGAAATACCAAAAAGCCAGTCAGTTATAATAAAAGCGGACAACTGGCACATGATTATTCCTTATAATGGGAAACTTTATATTGTAAGGGCATCATCCGATCTTTCCACAATTGAATTAAAAGCTCTTGCAAAAGAAATAGATAAATTCTTGGTAAAATCAAGCTGAATTATGGATGCGAATGTTTTTTATTTAATGAAATGCTTTTATGTTAACAAGTGATTTTTATGGGTAGGGTAATTGCAGTTGTTTCAGGGAAAGGAGGAGTAGGTAAAACTACTATAACCGCAAACCTCGGTATTGCTCTTGCAAAAAGGGGTCTTAATGTCTGCATAATTGATGCTGATATTGCAATGGCAAACCTTTCGCTTTTATTGAACATGCAGAATTCCCCTATAACTCTTCATGATGTTCTTTTGGGTGAAGCTGATATTCAGGATGCTCTTTATGATGCTCCATCTGGAATGAAATTTGTTCCTTCCGGGCTTAGCCTTGAAAATTATAAACGAGTTGATTCTGAAAGGCTTCAATCAGTTATTGACTCCATAAAAAATCAGTTTGATTTCATTTTCCTTGATGGTGCCGCAGGAATTGAAAAAAATGTTCTTGCCGCAATTTCGGCTTCCGATGAAGTGCTTTTGGTTACCGCACCAACAAGCCCCAGTATTGCCGATGTTTTGAAGGCAAAAATAACTGCACAAAGGCTTGGCAGTAAACCAATCGGGGTTATACTAAATTTTGTGAGAAATGAAAAAGGGGAAATAAAGAAAGAGGATGTCATGAAGCTTCTTGAATTGCCTGTTCTTGTTTCTGTTCCTTTTGATGATGAGATAAGAAAAAGTTTCATGCAGGAAACCGTGATGCCTGTAATGGTGCGAAAACCCGGAACCCCTGCCGCGGTTGCAATACAAAAAGCCGCTGCAAAACTTGCGGGAATTTCATTGAAAATAGAGGATGTTCCAAAACAGGGTTTCCTTGCAAAGCTCTTCGCAATGTTCAAGCGAAAGCCAAAGGAGGCAGTTAAGAAATAATTGCGCAACCCTCCAACGCAATTGGTTTTTGGTTGTTACACTTTCTATGCGCATTGGGATTTGCAATAGGATTTATGCTAACAAATTACTGAGGTGAAATTATGAGTGACAGACCATTTGATTTGCTGAATGAAGCTATAGGAAAAAACGTGCTTGTGGAGCTGAAAGGCAACATAGCAGTAAGGGGAGTACTCAAGGCTTTTGATATTCACATGAACCTTACCCTTGAAAGCGCTGAAAAACTCGAAAACGGCGAACCAAAAAGCAAGTACGAAAAGGTCCTCCTAAGAGGAGATAATGTGCTTTTGATTTCAATCTAGTTGGCTGCAATTTGTTAATTGCAAAAGTGGACCCTCCGGGACTTGCACCCGGGGCCTTCCGATTGCCAACCGAACGCTCTACTACCTGAGCTAAGGGCCCGTATATTCAATTAATTTACATTAACTTTTAAATTCCCTTACAAAAAACAGTTTTATTTTTTCAATTTCCTTTCAACATATTTCACAATTTCAACTGCAAATTTTTTTCCTAAACTTTCATACCCTGCAAACCCCGGACTCCTATTTACCTCTATAACAAATAATCCTTTTTTTGTTGTGCCTATGTCACATCCGGCTATTTCTGTTTCAACGCTTTTAGCTGCATCAATTGCAACTTCCTTTATTTTTGTGGAAAGTATAGCTTTCTTTGGTTTTGCTCCTTGATAAATATTGTGTATCCAGTTTTTTGAAACTTTTTCCATTCCGCCTATTGCTTTTCCATCTATAACATAAACCCGGTATTCTTTTTTTATTTCTGCAAATTCCTGTGCGAGGTAGGTTGTTTCCCCGAATTTTTTCAATCTGCTTTCAAGCTCATTTTTGTGGATTCTTTCAATTCCGATTCCGCGTTTTCCTGAAAGAGGTTTAAGAACAATCCATTCGGAGTCAAATTTTTTTATTTTAATTAAATTTGATTTTGTGAAATATTCTGTTTTTGGAATGTAAAGATGTTTGTGCATGAACACAATATAATTTTCCATTTTGTTTCTGTCAATTTTTTTGGCGAGCTTTTCATCAACAACAGGCTTTTCCCGCAAATAAAATTTTTCCGCAATCCTTTCCGCAAGTTTAACGTTGCCTATTATTGCCCTCAAAAGAAGCACATCGAATTTATCCGGGTTAATTTTGAGTCCTTTTTTAAGAATCCTGAAAGTAATTTTATGGCCGCGCCTTTTGGCCTCATCCGTTATTCGGTGAATCTCCTGCTGTTTTTCAGCGGATAAAATAAGAATTTTCATTTCAATGCAATTTAATCCGGTAAGTGGGGGCGCCAAAAAAGATTCCCCCTTAAGGCGAATTTCATTTCTTCTTTGCTGTTTTTTTCTTTGTTGTTTTCTTTGCCGCAGGTTTTTTTGCTGCAGGTTTTTTCTTCTTTGCTGCCATGGTAAATTCCTCCCTTAAAGTTATAAGCTCTTCAACCGGCATAATCTGCATTTCACTTTAGGCAAAGCTAAAGATTGATTTTTTCAATGCAGAATCAGTGTCGCTTTCCGGCAATTTTTTTTCTGAGTGCAACCGATTATCACTCTCAATGAGAGTGCTCCTGTCAGTTCAGACTTATTGTGCCGTACCTAATATTTAAACGTTTAGTTTTTTTCTCATTCAATTATTTTTTTTTAACAATTATTTTTTTATGAAATCATTTACTAAATATCTTGAATTTAACACAACTAAAAAAATTGATTTTGTTCTTATAACTGATAAAATACAAAAATGCATTTTCGATTCAGGGGTAAAGGAAGGAATTGTTCTTGTAAATCCAATGCACATTACTGTTGCGGTAATTGTAAATGATAATGAATCTGGTTTGATTGAAGATTATAAACGCGTCCTTGAAAGGCTTGTTCCGTATAAAGATAATTATGCGCATAATGTCGGCGAAGACAATGCTGCAGCGCATATTTGGAGGCAGCTGATGGGTCATCAGGTTACAATGGCAATTACAAATGGTTGTCTTGATTTGGGTCCTTGGGAGCAGATTTTTTATTGTGAATTTGAGGGCATAAGAAAAAAGCGTGTTCTGGTAAAAATAATCGGAGAATAGCTCCAAAAGCCTTTGATTTTGCAACAATTATTATTATATAATAGAAATTCCCATTAGTATCTCTGGTTTGCATGGAAAAGAAAACTATTCTAAAGGATTCGGTAAGAAACCTGCTTAGGC
>PCWY01000023.1 GCA_002762975.1 Candidatus Diapherotrites archaeon CG11_big_fil_rev_8_21_14_0_20_37_9
ACAATTAAGTTTGCTGTCCCTATTCCTGTGATTTTTCTTTTATTGCTTTCAGGGTTCATTTCTTTGGCGGGTAATATTTTTGCAATGGTTTTTATTCCTGTGCTTTTTGCAGTTAGTTTTGTTGTGTTTTATGGGTTGTTGCATTTTGCTCTTGTTTTGTTTGGCGGGAAGGGAAAATTGGAGGAGTCTTTCCAAGTTGCTTTGTATGCGCAGTTATATCTTTATTTGTTGGGTGTTTTGTTTTTTGCAGCTTCGCTTTTGGTTTATTTGGTTAGTTTAATTGGTTTGCAATTTGCTATGGTGGCTATGTTGTTGGTATTGTTGGTTGGGTTGTTTTTATTTTTCAAGGGTTTGATGGCGGTTCTTGAGGGTTTTGCTTTTTTCCATAAAACTTCTAAATTTGGTGTGTTTATTGTCTGGCTTTTATTGAATTTTATGTTGAATGTCTTGTTTTCTTTTTTGTTTAGTGCATTTGGGTGGGAGTTAATCAGTAATTTTTATTGAAGGTGGATTTATGAGGTATGGTTTCTTATTTTGTGTTTTGATTTTATTTTCCTCTTTTGCTTTAGCTGTTAATTTTGAGACTGCTTCAGTTGGCAGGATTCAGGGTGATAGTTTGGATGATTTGAGTGCTGCTTTGGAGACTGGTGATTTAGACATTTCAGGGGCTAATTATTATACTGATGATTATTTTGCACAACCGGGTTCTGGGAATGGATATGCCATACCTTTAAGTGATGCGGATTTATTGAATGCCGTTTTGGGGGAGGTTTATGGTCCTAATAATGTTCACTCTTTTGATTCTTGGGATTTTAAAACAGTTGAAGATAATCCGGTTTCAAGCACTAAACTTTTAATTGTTCAATCAAGGGGAGATGAATTAGGGGATCAGTTATATGTTCATGATGGGCAAACGTCGAAAGGAGGAATTCCAAAGAAAGTTTCTGGTTTTAATTTAGGTAATGCCATTGATAATGGGGCTTTAGTTATTTCTGACGTTGAATTTTCCGGAACATATTTGCCGTATATGGCCAAAAATGATTCTTTTGTTAGTCAGTTAGCAGGAAAAGCTTCAGCTTTAATTTCTACTAATGGAATCAGGAATCCTTCATTAGTAAAATCTATTGTTTGTTCATTAGCTTTAGAAGAACGAAGTTTTGGTAAAAATAATTATTATCAATTTAATACTTTAGGAGATAGATTTAGAAATGCCAGAAATAATTTGAAAATTTCTAATATCTCCGGAAACAATTCTGTTATTTCAGATTACTACTTATCGGGTCTTCCTTATACTAAAGTTGACGGAAAAAAAGAAGATTATGAATTAGAACGCTTATGCGGCAATTTTGCTGAGTATAATGTTTTTCCTTTTGAGTCTTCTTCGCCTCAGAGTGTTTTGATGGTTTTGAATGATGGTGAATCTGAAAGTGTTTTAACAAGGAATCTCTCTTTTGATTTTTCTGATTATGAGGTAATAACTGAGAATGATTTTGATTTGTTGGATGTGAATGAAACTATTAGGGATTATTCTTTGGGTGCTTTGGCTTTGCCTTATGCGGTTGCGGAAATTCCTTTTCCTTTGGCTACTATTGTGAGCAATGTTGAGGTTGTTTCTTATTCAAATCCAATTACTTTAACTTTAAGGAATTTGCCGAGTAATGGTGAGGGTGGTTTTGTTGATAGGTTTTGTTCGGATAATAATTCAATGCAAAGCGCGGATTTTTCTGATTTGTATGTTGAGGACAAAAAACTGTTGGTCGCAACTATTAATCCTGTTGAGGTTGTTGATTGTGAGCAGGGAATTTTCAGGTTGTATAGGAATGTTGAGGTTAAGGTTGATTATTCTCCTTATTCCCCTGTTTTGATTAAATCAAGGGTTGTTGATGAAGAATTTTTGCCTGGTGATATTGTTGATGTTGGGATTTCTTTAGAAAACATTACGCCTAATCAGGCACAGGGAAATTTGAAATTATTGGATGGTAATACAATTGTTGCTGAAAAAGCGGTGAATTTAGGTTCGGGGGAAAATAAGGGTGAGTTTTTGTCTTTTGAGGCGGCTTCTGTTGAGGGTTTTTATGATTATGATTTGGTGTTCGAGCAGTTCGGTGAGGAAAAAACAAGAACAAATTTCAAGGTTAAGGTTGATAAGTTAAAGGTTGGTTTGGCTTTTGATGGTTCGAGGGACTTTTTTGATGATTTTGAATCAGCTCCCTTGGATTATAAGTGGGATGTTCTGACGAATTATTCTGCTAATGGGACAACGCCTAGTATTTCGGTTAATACTGGTGGTGGTTCTTTAAATATTTCAAGTTCATCTTATTCAAGTTCTTCAGGTATTGGTCATCATGGGGATGTTTCTGGGAAAGTTGTTTCTAAAAATGGTTTTGAATCGAGATTTTCGCTGGATGATTTGCCTTTGGTTATTGATCTTGGTGAGGTAAAACTCGAATCGCAGATTTCCGAGATGAGTAATGGTTTAACTTTGAAGAAAGATTTTTCAGGGCAATTAATTACGCTTGAAAAGCAAGGTGATTCTGAAATTTTTTGGAGCAGAAGTGATGGAAATTCAGGTGTAATAAATCTTTCTGGTTGGGATGCCAATAATCTTGGGTTTGATTTTTTTGCAAAATCTTATTCAAATCAGACAGGAAATGCAATGAGCACATCAGGTGAAATTTACCTTAAAATCATAGATTCAGCTGATTCCGTATCTGGAAACTATTTTGATTTGCTTTCTGCTTCACAGTCACGTTCTAATACAAATGCAATAGGCAGGTATTACAAGACGTATGCGGTATTTCATGTAAATGGTATTTACAGGCCTTTCCCTGTTTCCGCTAGGGGCACAGCGTACAACAAGGTTTTTTTTGAGAATAAAAGCAATGCGCCGATTGATGCTGTTTTGAAGTATGTGCTTACTGATGGTGAAAGTGTTCTTGATTCTGGAGAATTGCCAATGTCTATATTGAAAGGTGATTCGTCTAAAACAATACAGGTTCCGAATTTGAGCGGATTTGAAAAGGATTATGAAATGGTTGTTGAGGTTTCTTATGAAAACAGGTCAAAGATTGCCGCGAATGGTTTTGAAGGCAATAATGCGCCTGTAATTTCTGCACCTTCTTATATTTTTGCAGATGCTTTCGATTCTGTGGCGCTTGATTATTCTATAAGCGACCCTGATGCTGATGAAATAGATTATTCTGTTTCGGAGCCGTTTTCTGTTTCAAGTGTCTGGAACACAACTGATTTGGATGAAGGTATTCATGAAGTTACAATAATTGCGTTTGATGGAATTGAAGAAACAACAAAAAACATTACTGTTGAGGTTGGTCCTCCGAAAGTTGAATGTTCGTTCAATTATGATTGCGGTGAAACTTTGACTGTAAAAGCAAGGGCCTGTACTGATGGCTTGCTGTATGCGGAGGAAAAGGTTCCGGTGTGCAACAATGCGGGAACTTTCACATCTTATTGTTCTTATGAGGATAATAACAGGTTTTATGGTGTTTGTGAATTGGGGGATTCGTTTAGTGATGGTTCTGGGAGTAAGGTTTTGAGGTTTGAGGAAGAAGGGGAAAAAATTGTTTTTATAGAAATTCCGAGAAAAGCAATTGTTGATAATGCGTCAATAAGGGTTAAGGCTGATTCGAAAGTGAACCAGTGTTTTAATACGGTGGATTATTTTAACCATGCTGATGGTTTTGCTGAAAAGTATGTTTTTGCGAATGGAACTTCTTTTGTAGGTGCGCATTTCAGGGGCGAGGTTCTTGCGAGTTCAAATTATGGTACTTCGGATATGCTGGAAAATTTTCCTCCTATAAGGACGCCACAGGCTACTGCTGCGGGTGTTTTGAGCAGAGGGAAGGTTGTTGTTGCAGGTTCTAATTCCGGTCCAGCTGGTTCTTTTATACAGGTTAATGCAGGATGCGCTGCTTCAAGAGGGGGAACTTCAAGCGGGAATTTTAAGAATTGGGTTAACCGTACTATTGATTGGATTGAGATTGGGTTTAAACAGCCAACTTCTGATCCGAATATGAATTATTTTTGTACTTGGGAAGATGGTCCTTTATCGTTCCAGACGGGGAGTTTTTCTTCGGTTTATAATCATGCTTATGGTTCGTGGGCGGGAATTGGCGATCCAGGTAGTCCTGCCCACGAAATTTATGTCAATCAGTTTCAGTCAGGGAGTGAGTATTATTTGGGTGATGTTGATTGGTTTGTGAAGGATGTCAATTTTTCTGCAAGCGAGGATCTTTTCGGAATGTCAATTGATTATTTTGTGACAAATGACGGGGAAACTTGGGTTCCTGTTGAAGTAGGTGAGAGTGAGAATTTCAGTATTCTTGATTCTGAAAGGGCTTTCAATTGGAAGGCTGTTTTTAATACAACCCATCCGGGAATTACTCCGAGGCTGTATTCAACTGATTTGTGTGTTGAAACTTTTGGAAATCCAAAAGATGTTTCAATTAATATTGGTTCTGTTCCGGTTTGGTTTTTTTCTGGGAATGGTTTTGATAAGGAAATTGATATTACTGAGGAGTTGAATTCTTATCTTGCTTCATTGCCTGTGGAGGAAGGGGATGTTCTTGTTCCAGTATCTGTTTTTGGGGATTCTGAGGGAATAGTAGAGTTTGATGGTATTTCGGTGGAATTTGATGTGCATAATAATACTGCCCCTGTTATAGAGCCTATTGCTGACCAGTATGCTTTGGCTGGAGAGCCATTTGCTTTGGAAATAAATGCGTTTGACTTTGAGGGTGATGTAATAGCATTTTCGGATGACACTCATTTATTTGATGTTAACAACCTTGGCTTGGTTCTTGATACTGCTTATGGTGAAAGGGCATATGCTGTGAACCAAACCTGGTTTGATGTGGATTTTAATTGGAAAAGAAAACTTGATTTGGTGGATGGTGGCAATGAAAAATTACTGGAATTGCGTTTCAATTCTGAAACAATAATCGATTTTGGCAATTTTTTTGATGCAAGTGTTCATGATGGCAATTCGGTTATTTTCACCAATTGTATTGAAACTGAAAGATTGTCGCATATGAAGGTTTCCTGGGAAAATGAGGACGCAGTATTTGACCTCAATTCAGGTTCAGCCGAAACAGAGGAATGCGTTTTCATGTATTATGGCAATGATTCAAATTCAGAAGACCATTCAACAGAACTAATTGTGCAGGGGGAAACTGTATTTTCAGATGACTTCTCAGATATGGATTATACAAATTCCCCAGCATGGAATGTTGAATCAGGAACGTGGAGTGCCGCAAACGGAAACCTTGATTACAACCAGGCAGGAACTGACGGCAAAATATACACTTCGCTGCCAATAAACCTCAACGAAGCATACACAACATGGAATTTCGCCATAAATAGGCATGGAACCGGAAATATATTTGTCATCGTTGCCGGAACCGGGGAAACACACAACATGAACACCGAACCAGGATACGACCTTTACATAGACGCTTCTAGCGGAAAACCATACTTTAGGTACCATGATGGTATCGGAAACAATGTTAATCTTATAACAGGACAGAACGGAGATGTGCCTGATTCTGTTGAAACTGAAATCATGCTGACAAGAACTCCAAGTGGCACATGGGAAATGTTCCTGAACAATAACAGCAGAGGCACTGAAAACCACACGTTAATGACAAACATGAATGAACTATGGCTTGACTTTAGGTCACAAGGAACATACAGTGATGATGTGCAAGTATGCAGATCAACGAACGCAACGTGCCGCAATGCCAATATAAGTAACAATGGATTTACTGTGGGAGAAAGAATACACTCAAAATATACAGGTATTATATCATTCACTCCTAAAAAAGAAGATGTTGGAATATATAATATAACGATAATTGCATCCGACGGGGAGCTTTCAAGCGAGGAAACCTTCAGGTTAAACATAATTCACATTAATACTCCTCCTTCACTAACAGCAACAATGGACAATAACACTTTCAGTGAAGGTGATATAGTGCAAATTGATTTCAATGCATTTGATGCTGAGGGGGATGATTTGAATATTTCACTAAACCTCAATCCCCCGGCGGATTCCAATGGTTTTATACTGGATGGAAATTCGTTCCTGTGGCAAACAATTGATGGTGATGCGGGTGATTATAATTTTACTTTAATTGTTTCTGATGGAAATCTTTCAGATAGCTTGTTTTTCAGTATTAGTGTTTTGGATAATAATGCTTTGTGTTTTATTGATTCGGATTGCGGAATAGACGATTATATTGATTTACCTTTCTGTTCAACTGATTTGAATATTTCGCAGACTTACAGGCATAACTTTTGTCTTAATGCAGGAACGCTAAGTGCGTCTTGCGGTTATGAGGATATTGAGCAGGTAATATTTGAATGTCAGGATTCTTTTATTTGTAGTTCTGGTTTTTGTTTGGAAATAATTCCGCCTGTTGTTCCTTTAATTGAAATGGATTCAAATTTCGCCTTGGGTTCTGCTGTAGGCGCAACAGTGGATCTTAATGAGGGTGCTCATGTAAAGGATTCGGTAGACAGGTTTGTGGTTTATGAGGACACTCGTATGGGTTGGATGCAGGTATATTATTCGCCTGAATCTTATGGTGCTTCGAATGATGGGGTGTGTCAGTACGTTGATAATTCCATTGATGTGAATTCGCTTTTGGATTTTTCCTGGGATCAGAACAGGTTTGATTCTTTTGGCAATAAAACGCCTTCGCCTCCGGGAGAGTATAGGCTTGAATTTAATTATTATTCTGATGAAATGTGTGTTGTGCCTAATTCAGTTGTAAAAGAGTTTGATATTCTTCCGGCCTCTTTATGCACTTCGCAGGTTTCTGCAATAGAAAAGGCATATCCTTTTGATGCTAAGTTGAAGGTTGTTTACAGGAAGGCGGATGAGGGCACTGTTGCAAATATTGGGTGGCTTGCAAGGGAAGGTCAAGGTGTAACCCAACAGACTTCTTGTGAAATTGTTTCTGAAAATTGTGTTATGGATAGTAATTCTTATTTGTGTACTGCTTTGACGACCTGTAATTATCCTGTGGAGTTCAGTAATTGGACTTATAATGCAACCATTAAAGATGAAGCATGTTCTTCAACAAGTTTTGAAAGAACAATCCTGCCTTTCGATGGCCAGATTGCTGAAATGTATTATGAACCTATTCAGTGTGGTTTAAATCCTTGGGAGCAATGGGCTTTGGAAAATAAACTGAAAGGCACAAGGGAAGATTTTGTTAATAGTTACTATTCGGATGTGGGTGGAATTGATTTAAGCAGCATATTTTCTGTTGTGGAATATACTTTTGTATGCAGAGCTTGTAGTTGTAGTGATGGGACAATTCTGAATGCAAATGTAGATTTGAATTTTAAGGAAGGCCTGGAAAAACTTGGTTGGCAGGAAAAGACCGAAAAGAAATATGCTGTTTGCGGAAATGCGGTTTGTGAAACTTGGCTTGGGGAAAATGCCCTTGCCTGTAAAGCGGATTGTGGTTATGTTGCTCCTTCAGGTTCCTATCAGTAAGGGGTTTTGGAAAAACCCTTTTAAATGCCTTTCTTTACAAAGGTTATTTTATGGCATTAAAAGTAGGTGATGCTCAGATTAATTGTCTTGGGCATTCCACGGTTTGTTTAACTTACAGGGATTTGGTTATTTACATTGATCCTTTTGTTTTAAAGGATACATCCAAAAAGGCCGATATTATTTTTATAAGCCATGAGCATTATGATCATCTTTCTATTGAGAAAATTAATTTGATTAGGAAAAGTGACACGGTTTTTGTTACAAATGAGCTTTGTTGTTCCCGCCTTGAGGGGGATGTGAGGACTGCGCATGTTGGCGAGACAATTGAGGTTAAAGGTGTTAAAATTACTGGTGTTGAGGCTTATAATATAGGCAAGTCTTTCCATCCGAAAGGAAAGGGGATTGGTTTTGTTATTGAATTCGATGACAAAAAAGTTTATTTTGCCGGTGATACTGATTTGATTCCTGAGATGCGCGAATTGAGTGAAATAGATGTTGCTTTTTTGCCAATTTCTGGGACTTTTGTAATGTCTCTTGATGAGGCGGTTTCTGCTGCGAAAATAATTATGCCAAAAATTTGTGTTCCAATGCATTACAATGTTATTGATGGGGCAAAAGCTGATCCTGAGGAGTTCAAAAAGAAACTTGATGGTGTATGCAAGGTTGAGATTCTTTACAAATAATTTTTTTATGTCTTATGAACAGGTTCCTGAGGTTTATGCCGGCACTAGAGGGGAATGGAGAAAGTGGTTAAAGAAAAATGATGGCAAGGAAACCAAGGTTTATCTGATTAAATTCAAAAAGCACACAGGTAAACCTTATTTGAACAATGCGCAGGCAATGGAAGAGGCTATTTGTTTCGAGTGGATTGATACAACTATAAAACGGCTTGATGCTGAAAGGTATCGGCAGTGTTTTGTGAAAAGGAACAAGAACAGCAGGTGGAGCTCCAATACAATAAGGATTGGAGAGCGGATGATTAAAGAAGGGAGAATGACTCCTGAAGGTTTAAAATTTTTTGAGGACGGGAAAAAGAAACCGTTGATTGATAAGGGCATTCCGAAAAACCCGGAAATGCCGATTGTTCTGAAAAAAGTGATTGCAAAAAATAAAGATGCGGAAAAGAATTTTGATGCTTTTCCAAATTCCTACAAAAAAACCTGCTTTCGGTGGGTATTGCGTGCAAAACTTTCTGAAACAAAGGAAAAGCGTGTTAAGCTGATTGTTGAAAAAACTGAGAAAAAAGAAAAACTTTTTGTTTAGAGGTAAACAATCTTTTTCCCTTTTTTTATTTTTTGTCTTTGTGCGTATTTGATGATGTAGTGTACTGTGCTTTTTGGTATTCCTGTTATTTGTTCTATTTCCCTGTAGGTTCTGTGATCCTTGTGTAATTCAACGATTTCCAGAATTTTTTGCAGGCTCATGTTGATTGGTCTTCCTGCGACCTTTTCAATGTTGATTGTTATTCCTGATTCCTTGATTTTTTTTTGGGTTCTTTTGCTCATTCTTTCGGATGAGCTTTGTGAAATGTATATTTCGCGTGTGCCTTGTTTTAATGCGGTTTCAATTTCTTTTAGTGTTGGTGGCCTGCTAAAGTGTATCTTATCCATAATAACTATTCCAGACCCAAACTTGTTTTCAGGGCTTCGTCTATTTTTTTCATTGTGTTTGGTTTTAGGGTTCCGATTTTTTTTAGTGCCCTGTCTTTAATAGAAATGCTTCTGATGTGGTTGCATAGTACTAAGCTATCTTTCAAAAGGTTTCCGTCGCCTTTCTTAATATAAGTTGTAAATGGGTATTCTTTTTCTGTTTTGGACGTTATTGCGGCGACAATTGTTATTGGACTTATTTTGTTTCCAATATCGTTTTGAATTATAAGACAAGGTCTTGTTTTTCCTTGTTCTGAACCTTTTACCGGTTCTAAGTTAGTTAAAACAACATCGCCACGCTTAATAATCATCCAGCATCGCATCCGTTTCTTTACTGGTGTATTTCATTTCGTCTTCTAACTCTTCATCGTGTTTTGCCATTTTTTTATATCCTTCAATTAGGAGTTTTTCTTTTTCCTTTTTGCTGAACATTTTTTCTATGGTTATTTTTCCGTTTTCCATTTTTACAATGACCTTGTCTTTTGGTTTTAAGCCTTCTTTTTCACGGATGTCTTTTGAGATTGTTATCTGTCCTCTTTCGCCTACTGTGCTTATGGTTTCATACAAAAAAATCACTCCTGTATTGGTATGTATTAATTCATACTAATTCATATTTAAATATGCATTATATTTTAATGGGCGATTAGGTACTCATTTTTGATTAGAATAACATTTTTAAGTAAATCTTGGGTTGTTTTCATTATATGGGTGTGTTAATGGGTTTTAAATTCAATTCTGTTGAAGAGGCTGCAGATGCCCTTAAGCTGGGTGAAATGGTTGTTGTTGTGGATGACGAATCCAGGGAGAATGAGGGGGATTTGCTTATTGCGGCTGAAAAGGCCACTAAAGAGTCTATTAATTTCATGTCCAGGGAAGCAAGGGGGCTTATTTGTGTTCCTATAACCTCTCAAAAGGCTCTTCAGCTTGATTTGCCGAAAATGACCTGCAACAGGGACAGGTTTGACACTCCTTTCACGGTTTCTGTTGATGCTGCTAAGGGAGGTACTGGAATCAGCATTCAGGACAGGCTTCTTACAATCAAAACTATTCTGGATGATTCTTCACAACCTAATTCGCTTTACAGACCTGGGCATGTCTTTCCATTGGTTGCAAGGGACGGCGGTGTTTTGGAAAGGGCAGGGCATACAGAGGCTTCTGTTGATTTGCTTGAAATTGCTTGTTTAAAAAAAGTGGGTGTTATTTGTGAGATAATGAACGAGGATGGTTCTATGGCGAGGCTTCCTGAGCTTGTTTTGTTTGCTCAAAAAAATTCTTTGAAAATTGTTACTGTAAAAAGTCTCATAACCCATAGGCTTGATTTGGGTGTTCAGGTAAAGAGAATTGCTTCGGTAAAACTGCCGACTGATTTTGGTGAGTTTAATGTTTTTGGTTACAGGGATGTAATAAATGAAAATGATTATGTTGCGCTTGTAAAGGGAAATGTTTTTGGCAAAAAGAATGTGCTTGTAAGGGTTCATAGTGCGTGCCTTACGGGTGATGTTTTTCATTCAATGAGGTGTGATTGCGGCAATCAACTTGAGAAGTCAATGGAATTAATTGAAAAGGAGGGTCTTGGGGTTTTGCTTTACATTCCTCATCATGAAGGTAGGGGCATTGGGTTGATGAACAAGCTTAAGGCTTATGAGTTGCAGGAAAAAGGAAAAGATACTGTTGAAGCTAACCTTGCGCTTGGATTCGATTCTGATAAAAGGGATTTCGGGGTTGGGGCACAAATCCTGAAGGACATTGGATTAACAACAATAAGAATTCTTACCAACAATCCAAAAAAACTGAAGGGTCTTACTGCTTTTGGAATTGAAATTGTTGAACAGGTTCCAATTAAAACAAAAGAAAATTCCCATAACAAAAAATATCTGGAAACAAAGCGCAAAAAGATGGGGCACATTCTCTGAATTCAGTAAAGTGAAATTTATTAACTCATTTGAACTTTCATTTTAGGTGTCAGAAAAATTTGCGGTAATTGGCCTTATAATTGCCTGTTTCATTTGGGCTGTAAGTGCAATAGGTTACACGATTTTCATTGACCATGGCCTTGAATTCACCTTGATTCTTTGGGTGATTCTTCTTTTCAGGGTGATTTCAGTTTACTTTATTGCTGATTTGAAAAAAGTAAAGCATGAGATTATTAAGGATAAAAAAGAATTATTTTTTGTTATTCTAAATGGTTTATTTTCTATTGGCACGCCTCTATTTTTCATTTATGCTATAACCCACACAAAATTCTCGAATGCGTATTTCATAACTTATACTGCGCCTGCGTGGGTTTTTGTTGCTGCGGTTTTTTTGCTTGGTGAAAAAATAAATTTGAAAAAAGTAGCTGGTTTTTTCCTTACTTTGCTTGGAATTTATTTTATAGCGACCCCTGAAAGCATTTTTTCATTCAACCTTGGCGTGATATTCAGCCTTGCCGCCGCATTTACCTTTGCAGGGGATGTAATTACTTCCAGGGAATTAAAGGATTATTCTTATCATACAGTTTCTCTTTATGCGAATGTTACGATGTTTGTGATTCTTTCATTGTTGATTATTTTTGTTTTCGGAATCCCTTCTTTTGAGCATGCCTGGTTCTATTTTGTTGTGCTTGCGCTATTCGGAATTTCAAGGGGAATTGCGGCTGATTTATATTATTACACGCTTGAGAACCTTGAGGCATCAACTGCATCAATAATTTCGCTTGCCGAACTGCTTTTTGCAGTGGTGCTAGCTTTCATAGTGCTTCAGCAGTTCCCGAATCCAACCGAACTGCTTGGTTATGCGCTTGTAATACTTTCCGGTGCGATAATAATTCTGAGAAAATCTGATTTGGAAAACTTTGAGTATCTGCTGCACTTTAAAAGAAAACACTAGTTTCTTAAGTATCACCGACAGCAAAAGAATTTTGGTTAATTCATGGTTTGCTATAGTTAAGATTAAATAATATAGTTTATATAGGATATATTGTTGGAAAAGGGGATGAAAATGTATCAAGAACAGGTGGAAAAACCTTACACTAAAAAGGAGATAAACCTACTTAAGCGCCACTTTAAGGAACTCGAAAAGGCTGGGGAAAGCCCTAGTGTTCAGCGGTATGTGCAAAAAATAAAAAAACAGTTAAAATCCTAATTCAGTTTTTCTAAAGGGATAAAATCAGGGGTTTCAAATCCGTTTCTCTCGTTAGTTTTTTTGTATGCTTTGATTGCGACTTTTGATTTCATTGTTTTATCGTCATGTGAAACAATAATGTCAAGCTTATGTATTGTGGCTGTTGCCACAATCAAAAAATCCGGGAAAATCTTTCTTTTAGACACTCCGCCTTGGTAGTCAGACCAGTATTCTTCTGCGAGGGTTTCAATGGGTTTTCCTACGGGGTATGAGTGGTTTTTGACCAAACCATCATAGATTTGAAGCAACAAGTTTCTGAGTCCCTTGCCATCGTACTTAACATGTTTTGGAATGTCTCTTAGTTCGTCTCTAATGGTTTTGCACCCATAAACCACAAGCTTTCCTGATTGTACTAATTTCAGGATTTTTTCTTGGTGGGCATCGTATAATGATTGGTAAATATTTGTATCGAACATTGCCCTGAATTGTTTTTTTGGATTCATATTATCTTTCCTTTTACATTCAACTTAACATTATTTTAAAAGCATAATTCCATATTTCTGGCTAGCCATATAAAATACTAACCTTTTTATACTAAAATGGGGTTAATTTAGTTTGTATGGGGATTCAATCTGGATATCCAGAATTAGGTGAAAAGGAGGGGAAGATTCTCGGAATTGTCAAGGAGAGCTGGCCAATTTCTGCAATGGAAATTGCCGAGCATTTCAAGGAGGATCTTTCAAGCCATGAGTCAAAAAAGAGGCAGTCCA
>PCWY01000055.1:0-15133 GCA_002762975.1 Candidatus Diapherotrites archaeon CG11_big_fil_rev_8_21_14_0_20_37_9
GAAATGTATCCAGCTGCTGCTGCTTCTGGATGTATTACAATATCAATACCCAATTTTTTCAAAACCTTCTCATCATACTCAACACGGCCTATTCTTGTTGCAACATTCTTTGCACCAAGTTCCTTTGCAAGTAAAGAAATAACCATGTTAGTTTCATCTTGAGAAGTTAAAGCAATTACCGCATCAGCTTCTTTAATGCCTGCCTGTTCAAGGATTTTTGTTTCTGTACCATCTCCCTTGGTTACAACAAGGTCAAGTTCTGATGCAATTTGTTCGCATCTCTTTTCATCCTTGTCAATAATAACAACATCGTGGTCTTCTTCAAGAAGTATTTGCGCAAGGTAATAACCAAGGCTTCCAGCTCCGACAATTATTATGTACACCCAAAAATCACCTATTAAAGAAAGACGGACCTCGTTTTTAAGCTTTCTCCCATTCATTTGCCTTTTAATGAAAGCAAAAATCCTGCTGCTGACATTATTGGAATTATTTCAAGTCTGCCTACCCACATGTTGAATATAAGCATTATTTTTGAAGCAAGAGGCATGGCAACAGATACTACACCAATATCAATTCCTACATTTCCCTGAGCTGAGATTACTACAAAAAGTGCCTTCAGGAAATCAACATTTTGGAAAGTAAGCACAAGCACCCCAAGGAGAATAAAAACAAGGTAAAGCAGAATAAACTGATTAACCTCTTTTATTTCAGAGTCTTTCACAGGTCTTCCTTCAAAATTCTTTTGGAAAAAAGAATCCTTCGGCAAAATGGCCTCCATTATTTTCCAGTAAACTGACTTGCAGAAAAGTATGAACCTGCTTATCTTGATTCCTCCCGCAGTGCTTCCGGAACTTCCTCCAATAATCATGATGCCAAGCATTATAAACATTACAAAATCGCCCCAACCAGATATATCTGCTGCTGGCACGGATGAAAATCCTCCACCTGTTAGTGCAGATGTGTTTTGGAAAAAAACAGTCTGAAGCGCGAGCCAGTTGTTCTGGTAAAACACAGCGACTTTTGGAACAACAAGAATCATTGAAAGCACAAGAACAAACAAAAGAGTTTTTGTTTCAATATCCTTTGCATATGCATCGTATTTTCTGCCAATTATGAAAAGGTGGTGTGTTGAAAAAGAAATTGCCCCGACAAGCATGATGATTCCAAGCGAAACTATTATTGCGGGGTCAGTTACTCCAACAAGGCCCTGTGAAGTTGTGTCCATTCCGGATGTTGATATTGCCGACATCGCATAGTTAACGGCATTGAACAAATCCATCCCTGAAAAAAAAAGCAGTGCAATTGAAAGAACAGTAAGTATTGCATAAACAACCCAAATTTCCTTTGCTGTATTTTTCAGATTAGGTCTTATCCTTTCCTGATGGCCTTCAGCTACAAGAAGTTTTGATGATTTTGTATACGTGCTCAAAATCCCCATCAAAGCAAGCACGATTATGCCTACTCCTCCAATCCAAGATAATAATGACCTGAAAAAAATCAGGCTTTTTGGAGCGGAATCAATGAAAAATTTCATCATGCT
Organism: Candidatus Diapherotrites archaeon CG11_big_fil_rev_8_21_14_0_20_37_9; assembly: GCA_002762975.1. Lineage (GTDB taxonomy): Archaea > Iainarchaeota > Iainarchaeia > Iainarchaeales > Iainarchaeaceae > PCWY01. The sequence goes on from PCWY01000055.1 coordinate 1,541, forward strand.
CAACCCTGTTGTTGTAAGCGCAGACATCACCTCAAAAAAAGAGTCCACAAAAGTCATTCCCGTTATAAGAACAAAAGGAATTGCAGCAATAGCCGTGACAACAAGCCAAACCAAAACAACAGTCATAAACGCATGTTTTAGCCCCGTTTCGGACTCTGTCCGACAGGCTCTTTTCAGGGAAAGCCCCAGAAAAAAGCTGAATGTGGCGGTTAGCGCATAAATAAGCAGTATAGAAATGCTTTCGCTGAACCAGATGCCTAATATTAGTGGGGCAAGGAACACTATTCCGCTCCATTTCAGCAATGATCCAGAGTCCCTTAAAACGATTTTGAGGTCATCATACCCGATTCTTATAAGCATAAAATCACTACTAAAAAGGTTTTCCTTATTTATATTCTTTGAGATTGGTTATGAATTCGAAAAAAAACATTATTTTGTGTGTGCCAAGCGGAAGACAGGTAGATTTTAGTTTTTTCAAATCCTATACACAAACAATAGGTCCAATGATGCTAAAATATAATGTCGCAACAATAACAGTTGCTTCCCCCATGATTTTTGAAAACAGGAATGAAATTGTTAGGCGTGCTCTGAAGCTTGAAGAACAGATCCCTGGATTTTTAATTGATTATATGCTCTGGATTGACAACGATATTGTTTTTGATTTTGCTCAAGTTCAAAAACTTATAAACCTGCTTACAGAAAACGATTTTGTTTCAGGAACTTATTTTAATCCAGTTGGAGATTCAATCAAACCTGTTGCTTACTTTGCAAACGGAGAAAAATACAAGTGGATTGAACAATCTGAATTAAAAGGGATTATGGAAGTTGATGCAGTCGGTTTTGGTTTTTGTGCATTCAAAATGGATTTGATGCGCAGGCTATTTGAAAAATTCAAACCAAGACCCTTTGATCTGAGAAAACTTGATGACGGTTCCCTTGTTACCGAAGACCAGGTTTTATGCGAAAGGTTAAAAGAATTAGGTGTGAAAATAATTCTTGATTCTGATTTGATTGTAAAGCACGCAAAAGGATATCTGCCAAGATAACCCTTGTTGCTATGTCTTTTGGTTTTTGTAAATGAGCTCAAGATGCGGATAAGCAATTTCAATATCTTTGTGTTTTTCAATTTCTTCCATAAAATTTTTGCTTATCTCATGCCTTGTAACTCTTATAGACCTAAGGTCAGTTTGATATACAATGTTAATATTAATTGAGGAATCCGCCATAGCCATTTGTATATTCGGTGCAGGCAGTTCAACTTTATTCGGAGTATCTGCGCTTTTTAATATATCTATTTTTTCTTCAACCGAATCCTTTACCGCACCTTTCCTGAGTTTTTTGGATGCTTTTTTCAAGAGCACAACAGCCTCATCCCAAGCCTGCTTTTCCTGCTTTGAAACCGGTGCAGAGTACTTGTAAAATTTCTGCATTGCATTCCTTGTACATTTATCAGCAAGCTCAATTGCCTTGCGCCAGTTACTTTCATAAGTAATCGAAATCGTCAAATCATCAGTATAAACATCACCCTGCCTCGAATAATTGATGACCGGATTGCTGAGGATTGTTTCATTCGGAAGCGTGATTATTTTATCACTTTTTTCATGAGAATCAAGCTTTGTTCCCTGAACGCTTGTATACATTGCGTGAATGTTAATCACATCTCCCCTTATCCCCATTACTTCTATCCTGTCACCTGAATTGAAAGGTTTTGTAATCACAATAGTAAGCCAGCCCACGAAATTCAGGATTGGTTTTTGCAATGCAAAAGTTATTCCAAAACCAACGAGGCCAACAGATGCTATTAATGCTCCAAGATCCTTGAACATTGTTGAGGCAAGAAGAATTGCAAGGAAAAGCCACACAATGTAAGTGTAAAGTGTTAATATCAGTTTGATTTCTTTTTTCTTTCCCTTGTTTTCAAGATATCTGCTTATCATGTATTTTGTAATAAACAAAAAAATTTGTGTGCCGACAATCAAAAGTACAGCGTTCACAATAACTGAAATAAGATCCTGTAAAGAATTTGTTTTTCCAACCAATTCGGAAAGAACCTGATCCATTATCAATTGGCCATAAAAATAAAGGAAAACAACAACTGCAATAAACCCGACCAGTTTAATTGCAATGTTAAAACCTTTGATGTTTTTAAATTCCGGCATAAGCGTCACTCGTCTGAAAATACCTGTTCTCAATAGCTTTATATCCTAGGTGCAAGCCAATAGATATGGTGGTGGGGAACCTGGAAAGATAACTCTTTCAAGGGCGAAATTTTCGGGATAACACCGCCTCCAATTCTTAAAAAACCACAAAAAGACCTGCTTACACTATAATACTTTTGCAGTTAAAAAAACCATCTGAACAAAAGTAATCTTACAAAAATTAAGTGCGGGGGGCAGGATTCGAGCAACAGTTTCGGCTGTTGGGTGCGATAGCCCCATTTCACGGGGCTTGGCTCACTCTGTTCGCAAATGCGGGGGGCAGGATTCGAACCTGCGAAGACACTAAGTCACTAGGGCCTAAACCTAGCCGAATTGACCGCTATCGGACTCCCGCAACATTTTCTTTTTCGTGAAAAAAAAAATCTTGCCCAAAAGAAAAAGCACAGTAATGGCAAAGAACTTTCTTTTCTTATCAAAAAAGCCATGTTTAAGTTTTTAAAGATAGTTATTGCAATTGATTATTTGTTTTTGCAGATCTGGAAAAACCTTAAAATACTCCAAAAACCAATACTTTCAATAAAAAGGTGATTTAATGGTTAAAACAGAAAAAGCAACCTTCGGCGCAGGGTGCTTCTGGGGTGTTGAAGATATTTTCATGAAAATGAAAGGAGTAACATCAACTGCAGTAGGATATGAAGGCGGTACACTTGAAAACCCTACATATGAAGATGTTTGTTCGCATACAAGCGGGCATGCAGAGGTTGTCCAGTTTGAATTTGATCCAAAAATCGTTTCTTACAAAGAGCTTGTTAAAAAATTCTTCAGCATCCATGATCCAACACAAGTAAATAGGCAGGGTCCTGATGTAGGCTCAAATTACAGAAGCGTGATTTTTTGTCATTCGGAAGAACAGAAAAAAATCGCCGAATCAATGAAAAAAGAACTTGAAAAAACACCTGAATTTAATGGCAAAAAAATTGCAACAGCAATAGAGTCCGCAAAAGAATTTTACCTGGCTGAAGCATATCATCAGCAGTATTTTGAAAAAAAGCGAAAGCAGGGGTTCACTGTTTTCGGGTGTCATATTTAAGTTCTGCCTAACGAAGTGAAGGCGTACACCCTGCCGTATCGGATTTGCGGTGAACGCTCCCACTGGGAATCGAACCCAGATCACAAGCTCATTGCAATCTTTTTGATTAAACTTTTTCAAAAAGTTTACCGCAAGCTAGCATCCTATCCATTGAACGATGGGAGCGCACTTTTTTTCTTTTCTTAATAAGAAAAGAAAAAACCTGCACTAAAAAAGAAAAGAACAATAAGGTGAAAAACTTTTACCACTCAGCAAAATGTTTTTCACAATAGACGGATTACTTTGCCTTCATTAAAGAGCAAGGTTGTTTCTGACTGAGTTACAATCCTGCCTTCATCTTCTTTCAGCAAAGGGAATGCAGTAATGCACTTTTTCTGCATTAATTCACGAAAACCAACTTTTCTTGCGAACTCGCTGATTTTCATGTCCCTTTGAATCCATCTTTCGGCAAAAGGCAATGTCGAATAATTTTCCGAAATAAATTCAAGAATTTTTCTTGCTTCTGCTCCTCTCATTGGTTTTTCTTCAACAAGCTGGAATATTTCAGCCTGGTTCCCTTCCCTTACAAAACCTTTACCATCTGTACAAAAAGGTTCAATTGCAATTGCCATTCCATCCTCAATTGTTCTGGTATCATGGGTATTGATGTTAGGTATTGAAGGAGCTACATGCGCATCATATTCATCAACACCATGACCGGAAAGATTCTGAATAGGGCTAAATCCTTTGCCTCTTATTGTTGCCTCTATTTTTTCCCCGATTTTGCCAACCTCAATGCCTTCTTTTGCCATTGCAACAGCGGCCTCAAGCGCATCCTCAGAAGCCTTAACCATTGCCGAATGTTTTTCTGAAAAATCCATTGTAAAAGCGGAGTCAGCTATAAAACCATCCACATGAACTCCAATATCAACCTTAATTACAGCATCTTCAGGCAAAATATCCTCAGATTCAAATGAAGGGGTATAATGAGCCGCAACATGGTTAATTGAAAGATTTATTGGAAATGCAGGAAAACCGCCCTTCTTAATTATTGCTGATTCTATTTCCTCAGCAAATCCATAAAGGGTAGAACCTACCTTGAGCTTTTTCCTTGAAAGCTCCTGACACTCTTTTGTTATTTCCCCTGCTTTCCTGTAATTTGAAATTGTTTCCTTATCCATTAAAACCACACAGAGAATTCTCTTAGAAACCGCTTATAAAGCTTATTAATTTACCCAAAACTGAACAAAGAGCTCTGTTTTCCGCCCTCTTTCAAGTCATCCTCGCTATAACCCAATTCACGCAGGATTTTTATCACTGCAGGAATAATTTGATTTTCAATATAATAATTTGCATCATAATTCCCCTCAGCAACATACTCCTCAAGCTCAGCCTTTTCAGAAATACTTTTCCCTGTTTTTGTAATTACAAAACCTAGGATAGTGCCAGGTCCAACATCTTTTCCGCGTTCAATTGCTTTTTTTGCTGCGGCAACATGAGGTCCTATTGAATCATAATTCTCAATTTTTCTTTTAAGCATGGTCATTATTACAAGATCTTTTTTTGGAGTTTTTCCTTCTTTAAGTTTCTTTATTGTTTCACGTGCAATTGCCGCAGCCTTTTTTGCATCACCCTCAATAAGAACAGTTTCAAGAACTTTTTTCTGAGTATTTTTTGCAACAGCCGACCAATCCCTCCTTACATATTCAAAGCCAACTATTTTTAGGTTACCTTCAAAATCCACAAGCGCATACTTTTTCTTAGCGGCGCCCCCTTCTTTTTTTGTAACAAATATTCCTCTTTTAAATAATCCCTCAAATTCAAGTTCCATTGCTCCAGGAAGTTTTTCATTTATCTCTGCAGCAAATGCCCTCGCCTCTTTTTCTCCAATCTCTTTTGGCAGAATCAAAAAACTTGAGTCAGTATCAGAGTAAAGTGAAATGTAGCCTTTTTTCTCGGCCTCATCATTCACAAAATTAATGTATTTTCTGCTCCAAGCAGTAACCGCACCCGCACTTTCTCTAGAATACCACCTGCTTCTAGGATAACCAAGATAACCATAATGCGAATTCAAAAGAATTTTGAGTGCATGCTGCCTTGCATTAAGCACAGAATACTCATGGCTTTTTTTATCAATTTCTTTTAATTGCTTTTTGATTTCAATTCTTTTTGCAAGAATATCCTCAAGAATTCCGGAAAGAAATCCTTTTTTTTCCATGCAAAACCAGTCACCGTCAGGAGAAAGATTTTTTCCAGTTTTGCATTTTTGGTGATTACATTTCAAAGTTTCAGGGCTGATATTATGTGCAATCATTATTGATGGGTGCAATGACCTAAAATCCAGAACAGCAATATTTTCATGCAACCCTGGCAAAGGCTCCTTCACAAAACCGCCCTTAAATGTTGTCTCTTCCCTGTCTGTAATATCTGATTCAAGTGGCTTGTTTGGAACAAGATGGTTTTTTTCAAAAGCTTTTATCATTAACAACCTTTCAACCATCTGCGATGAAGTTGCCCTCGAAGTTTCAAAAAGATTCTGCTGGAGCATTGCACACAAAGCAACCTGCATGGGCAAAAATTCCTCGGCAAGCTCAAGCGTGATTTCCCCGTCCTCGCGGTTATATTTAATCACGTGATCGATTTTTCCCGAATCCCATGCCCTGTTTATTTCAGATGCCGCTACCTTTTCCTTTGGCTTGTTGAATAATTTATCCGAAACATTTTCAAGATCAAATTTCAAAAGGCTTACTGCTCCAATCCTCGCCATGAACTTCAAAAGCTGAAAAGCATCAAGGTGCTGTATTCCTGTAAGCGATGCTGCATTGAATATTCCCTTTTTTGTTATTTTTACTCCACCGAAACCGAAATCGCAAGAAATTTTCAGCTTCTCGCACCTTGTTTTGAGGTAAGGCAAATCAAAAGAATCTCCATTGTAAGTTACAAGAATTTCAGTGTTCATTGTCCTTATGTCGGCAAGAACTTTCTCAATCATTTCCTTTTCATCTTTGAGAATTACGGCCTCCTTCATTGCAGACTTTTTATAAGTGTAAACTTTGCTGCCTTTTTTTGAAGAAAGCACAATCATCAAAATAGGATCTTTATCAGCTGTTGAAAACCTGCCAGGGGAATAAGTTTCCAAATCAATTGAAACCATATTATACTCTGGTTTATCATCCGTGAAATGAATGCTCTTCAATTCGCCATTTTCCTCCTCAACCTCAACCGGCTGCATCGGTTTCAATCCTTTATCAATAAGATATCTCAAAGAAAACCTGATGTCAAATTCCCTCTTATCAAGAACCTCGGGTAAATCCTTTACAAGATCCCTAGCTCTAATTAAATCCTGCGGGTTTTTGAAAGAAACTTTTATTACCCCAGAAACATTTTTCTTTTCAACAGGCTCAACTGAAATAGCTTTTTGGTTTTCGCCGAAATCAAAATCTTTCAGTGCTTTTACTGTTGCTTTCAAATCACCGCTTATTATGTAGAAGTAAGGCTTGTATTTTGAATCTTTTATTGATTTTATTCCGTTTTTGGTGCTGATATAAAGTTGTATAATTGAATTTTGTTCTTGGTCATTTGTGTAATCAACGTCAAGGAGCGTGCCATAAAGCTTATTAGTGGACATGTGTAATATTTTAGTGATACAAACTTTAATAGGAGTGTTATGACTTGCCCCAGCATCATGTAAAAAAAGGTAATGAAAAAGACGACCGTGCTGATAGGGTAAAAAAAATTTCAGCAAAAGGTCAGGGTGTTTTATCTAAAATAACGGATGATTTGAAGGCACTGAATAGCAGCATTCTAATAATTTCCCAAAAAATGAAATACTTAATCAGAAATGAAAAAATACTTGGAAGAAACCTGCTTGTACTTAATAAAAAAATTAAAAAACTCCAGGATGGCTCTTCGCAGGGCGGAGCAGATCTTTCTACTATCCAACCAGTACTTGATGAAATAAATATAAAACTTTCAAGTAATGCAGAAGCAATTGCGCGCCTAGAATCACAGGTAAATAATCTCAAAGAAAACTACGCAAGAAAAGAGGACGTAAGCGAAATAAAATATGTAATTGATTCAATAAATCCTCTTGAATTCGTTTCGGTAAATGATATAAATCAGCTAATAGATGAAAAAATATCCAAAGCAAAAAAAACATCCAGATAAAAACAACGAATTATTCTGCTTTGCTTAACAACGGTCTAACAAGTACTCTATACCCTTTTTTGCCTTTCAACTGAACACTCACATCATTGCTGCTTACAATATTCACCTCTGCACTGAAATCGGCAACAACGCTTTGATTGAGATCAATTTGATTTTCACTTTCAAGTGCAAATCCAACTCCGTTCTTACTCATTTTGCTCATTGTTGCTGCGATTTCTCCAGAAATTTTGTCGGATTCGCTTGAAACAATTTTATATGCATCAGGAACAATGAAAAAAGTGTTGATGTTTCCTGCGGATGCTGACTCAAATTTTTTTGTCACGCCTTTCACAACTGAATGGGCAAGTAAAAGTCCGGCTCTGTGATCAAGCGTACTCATATCAATAATTGCAAGCCTTGCAAAACTTTGCCTTCCCTTATTTGTCAAATCATCAATATTATTCTGTCCGCCAAAAATTCCTTTGTATCTTGAATCAATAAGCTTCATTAATCTTGCAGTTTTCATTACTTCATATTCAGTGAACTCTTCGGATTTTGTAGCCGAAATTGAGTCAATTAATTTTTGCATGGACTCAAATTTTGTTCCAGCAAGTATTTTTGCAAGAAGTTTAGGAAAATTTTTGTCGCCTATTTTAAAAATTTCAGCAATTCCTTCAGGACTCATTAAATTAACATCAATAAAAATGCTTTTTCCAGGTTTGAAAAGTTTAATGGGAAAACCAAAAGGATCAAGTTCAACCTGATATTTTTTAAGCTCACCAGCATTATTTCCCGCTTCTCCAAAAAGCTGACCCTTATTTTTCCAGTCAAATAATATTACCGGGCTGTTTGAAAGAACAGCGCTCTCAGCAATAACCCCAAGTGCTCTGTAACGGTCCTTTTCAGTTCCCTCAAAAACAATGGATTTTGTGAAAAAAGCAAGCGGCTCAATAACCTTCTTTTTATCTCTTGTAAGACCGACAACAACTTCTCCTTTAGTAATTGATTTGAGAGTTGTCTCATCCTCTCCCTGATATTTGTGGGCCGATGTTGCCATAAGAGGCACAAGCAGGGGCTGGCTGAAAAAAGCAATCTGAACATCAGGTTCTGATGCGACAATTTCATTAAGCGAAAGCTCATAAGCCTTTGAAACATCCTTAATCATTGCGGATGATGTAATAATTCTTTTCAATAAAGTGTCAACCTGCTCAATGAATTCATCTTCTGTCCACCTAGAATAAATTGGCTTACTTCCAAGAAGGAAAAATTTCATAGTACTATTTTCATCATGTTTTGTAAGTAAAATAACATCCCTTGGAAGAGTTTCAGTAAAAGATTCAACCTCACCAACGGCATGAAAAACCTTGTAAATTTCTATTATTGCCCCCTCTATTCTATCAAGTTTTTTTTCAAAAACCATGATTAAAAGAATCTTCTCTGGGTTTGAGTACAATTCAATTTCATGTTCCTGAAACGAACCCGAAAATAGCTTTTCCCAGGGTCCGTGGGATATCTTAAACAGCGGCATTTTACAACTAATGGGCTAAATTAATATATAATGTTTTCCCCCTAGTTTCTCCAGCATGTGCTGTTTATGCAATACTAATCATTTTTACAATATGCAAGGTTTTTAATTAAGGAACGCCAATATATATTGAACTTAGAAAAACAGTTTTTTTAGTGATGAAAATGGTCTCAAGCGAAGTTGTAATGCAAACCGTAAAAAGAATGGTTGATTCAGACATTGATGATGAAACAATAAAGAATACTTTAAGGGACATAAATATTTCTGAAGATGAAATAACTATTTTATTAAATCAGGCAAAAGGAATACCCGCTTCGCGCGTGCCTCAGATCCCAACACAGGTAAAACCTGTTCAAAAAGAACCTGAAGAATCAGAAGAAATAGAAGAATCCGAAGAAGAACCTGAAGAAAATGCAAATACTTACGAATCGCAGGAAAAATATATTCCTGATTCAAATGAAAGGAATACTGAACAATCAGCTCAACATGTCACAACTCACAATATGCTTGAGGAACACGGGGAAAAAATAGAAAACGTGCGTGATAGTGTTTCACAACTCCATGAAAGAATAGGTGCCGCAACCCTGTCTCCTGAAACAATAGGAAAACTTACCGCGCTTGATGAAAGGATAACTTCCCTTGAAAAAGAAGTTGCGGATACAAAGGCAATTGCAAACGCAGTAAAAGGACTTCTTGAAAAAATACTTGAAACAGATAAGAAAGTTCTGCTTGAAGTAAAAAAGAAAAAATAACTCAAAAAAAATAAATTCACTTTCCGAATAAACCTTTTATTCCTTTCATAATTTCATCAGCAACTTTTCCAGTATAAGAAAAAAATTCATACTTGTTGTACGGCTGTTTAATTTTCTTTCCTTCTTTTGTAGCCTTCACTCCTTTACCAACACTTTTACCAATATCAGAAAGACCTTTTGCAATAATTTTTTTACCTGAAGGGGGCTTTGGTTTTGCCTTTTCCATTTCAGTAAGCTCGGCAGAACCAGCGCCAAACAAACCCAATACAAGTGCCCACAATGCGGAAATCATTTTTGAAACTACTCCTGCAAGAACATCAACTACAATAAGCAGAGCAACAAGGAATGCAGCCCAAACATTCTGGCTTTCAACAAAAAAGAAGATAAGCACTATAAGGACAACAAGGACAGCTAAGTTCATTAGTATCCTCCGCCAAGTCCCCCAAGCATATCCCCATAACCGCCCTGCTGCTGCTCTTCAGGTTTTGAGCCAAGCAGAATTGCCACAACAATAAGCCCGACAATTGCAACAGGCCAAAGCTCATTCACTTCGCCAGAACCGACAACAAAGAACAAAACAATTGCTGAAATTATGAAAGCAATAACTGTAGACATATCTTTTGAGGTAAGGATGCTTATTACAAGAACAGCAAAAACAATCCAAAGCTGCTGCATCTGTAAAGCCATTAGCATAATCAGAACAGAAACAATAAAATTGAATGTATCCATTAACGGAAGCCTCCGTTAGCAAGGCGTTCTATCTTCGTCTTTACATGACTCGATAGAACTATTTTGAAATTTCCTTTGGTTAGCGTAACTGATCTCCTCCAAATGGATTGATTTCTGAAATGAAATCCTTTCCAAGAGTCTGCAAAAGGAAAAAAGCAACAAGCAACCACACAAGGAAAGGGTATGAGTAAAAGGTCAGGTAAACAATAATTAATGCAAAAAGAACCGCAAGTTTTGCAGACCCGAGGTTATCCTTTGCCCACCCAAAAATCCATACGAATATGAAAAGAGTAAGGACAATCCAAATATCATCCGCGATTCCATCAAGCAAAACAAACATGCTAATACACCAATAATCTTATGCCTCAGCGTAAATAAATGATTAACCCTTCCTCATGGTAGTTCCAATACCCCATATCATTACAGACATGAACTGCAAACCAAGCAAAACCTGCAAAATATACAATGAAAGGAACAATTCAAACCACTTAAAAACCATGAAATAAATGAGGATTGCCGAAACAATAAGTGTAATTGTCCCGCCTCCAAGATAACCCTTTACTGTTGTATACAAAACAAAAATCAATATTATTTGCATTAAAATTTTTGCAGGCCAAAAAAAACTTGTAATAAGAACAGGAATAATTGCCAATATCAGGAAACCGCCCAGAATAAGGAAAATAATGTGCCCGCGTTCATTCATTGCATTCATCTTTTCACCATTCTCTGTGCAACAGACTGTTTAGCCATTCTGCTTTGAATATCAGCTCCACTTGAAACAGGGCTATCCATACCATCTTTGCCTTCAGGCTGTCCGCCTCCAACAAAGAAGAAGTCAATAATAACACCGCTGATTCCGAACATCAAAAGCATGTAAAGCACATAAATTGGTCCAAAAATTTTCCACCCGTCAAAAATTATGAAATAACCCATTCCAAGCATTATAATATATGAAAGCGGACCAGAACCAACATGGTTTTTTATCCAGCTTACAATTGTCATTAAAACAAAAAGTTTCAGAATAAGATTTATATCAGAAAATAATTCAAAAATAAAAATCGGGAAAAAGCCAATCATTTACTCACCCGAATCCGATGCAAGTTTGTCCCGCAACAAGATTGTTAGTGAACTCTGAAATGTTTCTCTGCTTTCCGTCAAGCTCATAAACTGATTTCGGGTTCCAGAAGAAACTTGCTTTCCTTCCAGTATCAGTAACACAAACAGTTTCATTTTCAACAAGAGTAAAAATATCCTTTACGCTTTGCACAGAACCAAGTGAACCACCTGAAGGATTATTCTGCTTTGCACCCGCAACACCATTAAGCACAATTTTTGATCCTTCAGAATCAGGGGTCATGAAAGACATCCTGCCATTAGGATACTCTGCCCTGATCTCATAAGGCTCCTTGGGATTTGTATAATAAATTGTCCTCAAATAAACATCGCCGGTATAATTAACCGCACCAAAATCAAGACCATAAGCGCGCTCCCAATTCAAAACAGGATCTGTTGAAATCGCCGCCCTATCGGCCCTGTTATCAAATGACTCTGTAATAACAACCCCTGAAAAATCAAGGCAAGCACCAGCGCCATCCCAATAACTTGAAATTGCACCAACATCAGCAGGAACATCATTCGCAGAAATTATGTAGAATGCTGATGATGTGTCTTCGTTAATGCTGTTCTCAGTAACTTTCATAAGCACAGGAGTTGCCTTTGAAGGCTGGAATCTTATATCCGCACCACTTGCGGATGTTCTTTCAATTGTCAAAAGATTTCCTCTTGATGCAGCAGAACTGTTCAACGACTGCAAATCCCTTTTTACTGAAGCCTTTGCTTTTACTTCAGCATTGCTTCCAGAATCAGTGAAACTCTTCATTGCGGTTGCCTCATTATCAAACAACACAAAATCAGTTGAATTGGCATTCTCAAAGCTAACTCCATAACCCTGTCTGTTCAAAGAATCTCCCTCCAAACCAACCATTCCATCAAATGGCAATGAATAGAATGCCGAATTAGGATTAGGTTCCTCAAGCAAATTCAACTGCGTATTTATTGTTACATTAGGATTTCCATCCGCATCAAAGAACCTGTAAGTGCCATCCTCACTTTTCACATCAATAAGAATCTGGTAAATACCCGCGCTTGGCAAACTATCCGAATCATAGAACCTGTTTGTAAATTGTATTCTATCTTTTGAATAAAGCGTGCCAATACCGTATTCTTTTCCTGAACTGTTCAAACCAATGCCATAAAACCAGTCAGGTGTATCAAAAAACCTATCTTCAGAATAATGCTTTGCGAAATCCTTTCTGAAATCAGGTGTATAGGAATCCTTCATAAGTGTAGCATTAAACAAAATATGTTCGAGGAAAGTTTCCTTATCTGGTATTTCAGGAGTCCAGTTAATTGCGTTTTCATTTGCCTCAACAAGATACTCAATTGCAGGCCTTCCCTCAATGAAACCGCTCCAGTCTGTAATAAAACAGCTTTCCGCACTAGTTGAAATTGTTCCATTAATATCAAGTCCGCTTGTGAGGCTTTCAAAGTCACCTGCAAGAGGATTCACTGGGCATTCAAGTGTCGGATTCACATCAAAGAATTCTTTCAAATTATTCAATCTTTTTGAAAGCATAATGTTGAATTGTGTTCCGTCACAATAAATTCCTTCAGGATTAGATTCTGAACACTCATTGTCACCAATGCTCTGGAAACTCCAATCAAGTTTTACTTTAGGCAATGCACCTGTTCCTGTTCTGCCTATCCTGTTTCCTGATTCACAGCTAAGCGTATCAAATGAAAGATCAGGTATTGATTCCTCAACTTCCTGTGTTTTGAATTTCAAATGTATTTTTGCCTTAAGATTAAGTTTCTGTTCATCAGGCACATTGAATGGTCCAAAATCATCATCGCCTCTGCTTATCTTTGTCGGATTCGCATGCAAGTGCTGAGTCGCATTGAAAGTAACCGTGCTATACACCGGCCTTGGATCATCAATGCCATTATTCGTAACAACAATTCCCATCCTCTGTTCTTCAAATGAACCAATTACCTGTGCGGAATCAGTATCATAAGCAACATTTATTGCCCCCAATTCTGATTCAATTGCACCTGCGTCATCAATAAGATTAATCAGATAATCAGGCAAACCATTGCTGTACCTTTGGGTGCATGGGTCAGTTTTATCCCCAAAAAGATTATTGTAAAGTCCGC
>PCWY01000055.1:15235-15594 GCA_002762975.1 Candidatus Diapherotrites archaeon CG11_big_fil_rev_8_21_14_0_20_37_9
TCATAACGGTCGTTAGAACAAGTTTTTTAAAATTAAACATGATTAAGTCTCCTTTTGTATGAGCTGGTTACAATGCCACCAGCCCTTGGGCAATTAGTGTAGGGTGTGCTTTCTGACTGGCTTGCCATGAACCAATCCACCAAGCCCTTTAATTTTCTTAAAGTTAGTATCGTTTTGAGAAATCTTTTCCTTCACATGTGCAAGCACACTTTCTTTGATGGACTCAGCCTCTTTAACCAGCATCTTTTCGCCAGTCTGTAACTGTATTTCTATCTTAACTATCATAACTTTCTCCTAATTTAAGAAATTGGATATTACCATATTAATTGTTATTTTAACAATTAATTTATTAAATACAC
>PCWY01000082.1 GCA_002762975.1 Candidatus Diapherotrites archaeon CG11_big_fil_rev_8_21_14_0_20_37_9
CATACCACATGTAACCGGAGAAACAAAGCTTGTATTGAGAAACCTTGCAATGAAATCAAAAGCTGATTTAGTTCTTGTTGAAATCGGCGGAACAGTAGGCGATTTTGAAAACATGTTTGCAATGGAAAGCATAAGAGAATTAATTTATGAGGAAGGACCACAGAATTGCTGTCTTGTGAATTTAACTTACATTCTTGAGCCAGGCCACCTTGGAGAATTCAAGAGCAAAGCAGCACAGCTTGGTTTGAGGCAGCTAATGAGCCTCGGGTTACAACCAGATGTAATTGTCTGCAGAAGCCAGCACAAAATCAATGAAACAGTAAAAGAAAAAATATCCATGAACGCAAACGTGCCAATGGATAAAGTATTCAACACGTGTGATGTTGGAAACATTTACGAATTACCATTATTTTTCAGAGAGCAGGGAATTGATAATGCAATTCTCGATGTGCTAAAATTAAATGAAAAATTCAAAAGGAACGGCGATAAAACACTTGATGAGTGGACAAGAAAAAATTGCGCAAAGTACGATAAGGAAATTACAATCGGCATTGCAGGAAAATACACCGGAACAAGCGACACTTATATCAGCATTGTGAAGGCACTTGAGCATTGTGCTTCAATGCTTAAAGTTAAAGTTAATGTGAAGTGGATTGAAGCAACATCAATTGAAACAGGAAAAGCAAATACAGCCGAAGAAATGAAGGGCATTGATGGAATAATTGTTCCTGGTGGTTTCGGCACTAGAGGCATAGAAGGAAAAATTAAGGTTGTTGAATATGCAAGAAAAAATAATGTTCCATTCCTTGGAATTTGTTATGGTTTCCAGATGGCGGTTGTTGAATTTGCAAGAAATGTATGCGGAATAAAAGAAGCATCAACTGAAGAAGTGAAAAAAGACCCAGAAAATAATGTTATATGCATACTTCCAGAACAGGAAGAAGTTGAAGGACTTGGCGGCACTTTAAGGCTAGGTGGGTTTGATATTGAAGTTAAAAAAGGAACAAAAGCACACGAGCTTTATGGCAAAGACCATGTAAGAGAAAGATTCAGACACAGGTTCAATGTCAATACAAAATTTATTGAAGTACTTGAAAAACACGGAATGATATTCTCAGGAAAGGCACCTGAAAAAAGAATAATGCAGATACTGGAATTAAAGGATCATCCTTTCTTTGTTGGAACTCAGTACCATGCGGAATTCACATCAAGGCCGCTTAAACCAAACGCAATTTATTTTGGGTTGGTGAAAGCTGCCATTGAAAAAAATAAAAAGTGAAAACCGAATTAATTTCTTTTAAAAATACTTTTTGCTTCTTTCCATGCGCAAAAACCCGACACACTCATTAATTGTAACAGGATTAATCTGATAGCCATGGGAAAACAAAATGCCGATAGCCTCACTTCGCTCTTTGGCGGTTGGTTTGATTCCCACAGAACGCAAAAGAATTGAATGTGCCATCTGGTTAGGGCCAAGAACAGAAGTTTTTTGCATGGAAAATGGGGCGGAAAGATTTTTGGAAAATGCTTTGGATGCGGAAGTACAGCTCTTTAATCCTGCGATTGAAGCAACAGAAATTGCAACAGCCAATCCCGCAACAAGAACTTTTTTTCCAGTACTGGATTTTGGCTTAGGTGAAGATTTTTTTCCGATCATTATAAGAAAATGAAAATTCAGTCCCTTTCAGGGAATTTCCATTTGCCGCCTGAAACTATTTCATCAGCAATTGCTTCATCCTTGTAGCTTACAGGAAGATTATGCTCATCCTTTTCAGGGCCATAAATACCTTCAGTGAACTCAGGCAATTTGCTCTTCACAATAAAGGCAAGAACAACAACAAGAGCCACCACAAGAACAGCGCCAATAGGCAATGCAAGACCCTGAGCAGCAGTTACAAAACCAGTTACAGGAGAAATCTTTTTAGCTTCCTCTTCAGCAAGCTTTGCAGCCTGTCTTTCATTCTCAATTCCCTCAATAACACTTAGCCTTTCTTCAAGGGAAGCTGTTTTAGTATTCAGAGTTTCATTTACCCTTGAATCAAGAGAAGCGACATCCGATTTAACGGTTGAAAGATCAGACTGAACCGAATCGATTTGTGAATTGAAAGAGGAAAGGTTATCAGTGTTTTCATTAATTCGTCTGAAAAATTCCTTGCCATCAACCTCAAGATTTTTCAGAGATTGTTCAAAACCATCCAGCTCGGAAAGTTTTGAATCAACCTTGGAATTTACACTTGAAAGAATCTCGGATTCATTCACAAGCGGAACAACAGTAATTTCCTTCGAATCGGAACCGTTAATTGAAACAGTGTAAGTACCTTCAGAAAGGCCAGCGTGATGAACAACAAGGTCGCCGCCAAAAACAGAGGAACCTATAACATCTTTTGAAAGTGGAACAACTGCACCGGATGAAAAAACCTTTACAATTTCATTTCCGCCGAGAGTAACAGTATACTCTGTTCCTGAAGAAACATTAAAACTGAAAACCCATGAAGCACCTTCAGGCACAGTACTTGGACCTTCATAACCTGCAGAAACAAATCCAGCCAAAAGCAATATTGAAATCAAAAACAGAGTAAACTTTTTCATGAATAAAAGAAAATTCAACCCCATTAATAAATGTTGCTGTAACCGGATTGGGAGAACAGCGATTTTATAAACAAAATATATCTAATGTTCACATGGCAGTTGAAAAAATCCACCTAGGAGATAAAGAGATAATTCTTGTAGGCACGGCACACATTTCAGAACAAAGTGTGAATGATGTAAAGGATGCGATTGAAAATGAAAAACCTGATATTGTGGGTGTTGAACTTGATATTAACAGAATGAGGCAGCTCAAGCAAGGCAACAGGTGGAATAACACCAATATAAGCAAGGTAATTTCAAACGGGCAGACATACCTATTTCTCCTTACTTTATTGCTATCGAACATGCAAAGGTCTCTTGGAAGCAAAATCGGTGCAAAACCCGGAATGGAAATGATTGAAGCAGTAAAAATTGCTGAAGAAAAAAAACTACCAATAATACTGCTAGATAGGGATGTTAATGTAACTCTGAAAAGAGCAATGCAAAAAATGAGCATAAGGGAAAAATTCTCACTGCTTGCATCACTTGTAAGCGGGTTCTTTTCAAACAGCGAAGAAACAAAAATTACTAAAGAGAGAATTGAAAAACTCAAAGAAAAGGATATGATGAATGAGCTTATGCAACAACTTGGAAAAGAAATGCCATCAGTGAAATCCGTGCTTGTTGATGAAAGGGATTTATACATTGCAAACAGCATTACAAAAAGCCCAGGAAAAAAAGTGCTTGCAGTTGTCGGAGCAGGACATGTTGAAGGAATAAAAAAACTGCTTGGAAAAGAAATTGATGTAAGTGAAATTTCAACAGTGCCGAAAGGAAGGAACTATCTGAAAATACTCAGTTATGTGATTCCGGCATTATTTTTTGTTGTACTTGGATTTTTATTCTTCACAAAAGGAACGGATGTCACATTAACAGCAGTTCTATACTGGTTCCTTGCAAACGGAATTTTATCAGCACTGGGTGTTCTAATTGCAAGAGGACATATTCTTTCAATTCTTGCGGCTTTTGTCGCAGCACCATTGACATCACTACACCCATTCATTGCTGCAGGATGGGTTGCTGGTTACGTTGAAGCAAAAGTCAACAACCCAAAGGTAAAAGATTTTGAAGGACTGCAAAATCTGAATTCATTTGGAGATTTTACTAAAAATCAGGTTACTAAAATACTTCTTGTTGTAGCGCTTGCGAATGTGGGTTCAACATTAGGAACAATAGTGGCTGTGCCGCTTATTGCATCGCTTTTTGGGTAAAAGTAAAATAAACCTCAAAACTCATTTTTTTAGATAAGGCAATACTGTTCCATTTTGCTCTGCTTCAGCAATCAGCTTTTTTGCATAAAAGATTCTCTGGATTGCACCAACGAATGAGATTATTGCGATTGCCCAAAGAGAAAGTTCCAGTACAGAGTAACCGAAAATAAATGGAGTGAAATTAAGAAGCAATAAACCAAAAATGAAAATCAGCATGCGTTCAGAATGCTCGCCAATTGCAGGCCAATCACGATTATCAGTAATTATGACAAGTGCAACGCGTGGCTTTGCGTAAGCGGCAAGCATTGAGAAACCAAGTGCACATATTGCAGCAATTGGATGAATAAATGAAGCTGCAATGAAAAGAATTATTTCAACAATTTTGTCAATCATTGTTTCAAAATAATTTCCAAACAAAGATTTTTTTCCCTGCAACTGTGCAACAGCACCATCAAACAAATCAATTGAAACAGCAAGCACAGCAAAAATAAAAGATTCAGGGAACTGTTTCTGAACAATAAAATATGCCGCAACAAGAGCAAGAATTACACCAAGAAAAGAAAACATATTAGGGTTTATTCCAGTAGCGGCAATCGGTTTTGCAATTATACGCGTAAAGCGTTTTGTGAATGGTCTTATTTTCCCAAGCAAATGAACACCACTGATTATTAGAGCACCTAACTTTTTAGGCATATTTATATTTCTTTATATTATTTATATATTAAACATTTAAGAGGATTGAAAATGGTTGTATGCATTATAGCACTTATTGTATTTGGTTTCCTTGGCATTTTTTCAGCTACCCACAGGCCGCTTGCAAAAGAAGCAATGGATTGTGTTTTCAGAAAAATGACTTTGAGACCATGCAACACAGGCCTTGACCAGCGCCTCAAGACAATTGTTTCAATGAAATTCATGAAGCACCATAAGGGTTTGGGGCAATTCATCCATAAGCACTTTGAAACAATTTCGTTAATTCTTACAATAATTTTTGTGGTAAGCACAATTATCACAATAATAAGCTTATTCAATTTCTTTGCATATGGAAACTGCAACGGGCCGACAAGCACGGAACTCTGCCTGCTGAATCCTGAAAGCTACACCAACAGCAACCTGCTTTCATGGCTTTTCCCACCTACGCCTGAACAAGTGAAAATGGTTTCAGGAGAAGGATTACCTACAATAGGTTCTGAAGGTGCGCCAATAAGAATAATTGAAGTGGGTTGCTTTACTTGTCCGTTCACAAAATCAAGGGAACCAATTGTAGCGGAAATGCTTGAAAAGTACGGCGACAAAGTGGAATTTTCATTCAAATATTTCCCGCTTCCTGCACACAAGTATTCATTTGAGGCGGCTGAAGCAGCTGAATGTGCAAGAGACCAGGGAAAATTCTGGGAATACAAGGAAGTTCTTTTTGAAAGACAACTAGAGTGCACACAACAGGAAACAACAGAGGATCTTACAGTTCTTTACAAAGAATTTGCAAAAAATCTTAGTTTGAATGAAACTGAATTCAATCAATGTGTTGACACAAGAAAACACCAACCATACATTGAAGCACAAAAACAGGAAAATATTGGTGCGGGAATCTACGGAACGCCTACATTTTTCATAAACGGAAAAGTTCTTGTATCTCCAGGATCACTTGAAGAATTTTCCAAGGTAATTGATGCTGAATTGAAGGAGTTGGAAAAATGATTTCTGAAAAAATAAGAGAAGATTTTCCACTTTTGAAAAAGCACCCTGGCTTAATTTATTTTGACAATGCTGCAACATCGCTGAAACCACAGCAGGTCATTGATGAGGTAAGCAGGTATTATTCTGAAGTAAGCGCAAATTCAGGAAGGGGCTCGCATAGGCTTGCGCAACGCGCAGGATATGAAGTTGAAAAGTCAAGGGAAGAAGTTGCAAAATTCATTAAGGCAAAACCAGGGGAGCTTGTGTTTACAAAGAATGCAACAGAAAGCATAAATGTGGTTGCTGAATCTCTTGAAAGAGCGGGGAAATTTAAGGACGGGGATGAAATTGTAATCAGCATTCTTGAACATCATGCGAATCTGATTCCTTGGCAGCAGGTATGCAAAAGAACTGGGGCAAAATTAAAAGTGGTTAACCTTAACGATGATTTTACACTTAATATGAATGATTTAGAAGAAAAAATTACGCGGAAAACCAAAATGATTGCAATGGCACATGCATCAAATACTGTTGCGACAATACTACCTGTAGAAAAAATTTCAAAAATTGCGCATGATAATGGTGCGCTTTGTTTGATTGATGTTGCACAATCAACGCCTGGCATTGAAATTAATTCAAAAAAAATTGGTGCAGATTTCATGGCTTTTTCAGCACACAAAATGCTTGGACCAACAGGTATAGGCGGACTTTACATTAAGGAAGAGCACATTGACAAAATGGAACCCTATAATTACGGCGGCGGAATAATCAGCAAAGTTACCATTGAAAAATCCGATTGGGTAAAAGGACCTGAGAAATTCGAGGCAGGAACAAAGCCAATTGCAGAGGCAATGGGATTTGCAGCTGCTGCAAAATATCTTTCAAAAATCGGCATTGGAAAAGTAAGAGAACATGAAATGCAGCTTGTGAAATACGCTTTGAAAAAAATGGGTGAAATTAAAGACTTGAAAACCTATTGCCCAAACAATGCAGAAAAACAGACCGGGATTGTATTATTTGGAATCGACGGCATTGACGCAGTTGATTTGGGAGTTGTGGTTGATGAGGTAAGCAAGGTAGCTATCAGGACAGGATTGCATTGCGCAGAGCCCATGGTCAGTAGCATAAATCCAAAAGGACTGGCTAGAGCAAGCTTTTATTTATATAATACCCTTGAAGAAATTGATACGTTTGTGGATGCGCTTACGGCCACCTCAAATTCGTTCAAATAATTATGCAAAGTACATGAACAAATTACGCTTAAATAGCCTTGAAATGGCCAAGAAACCTTTTTTAAACTTACTTTAATGAAATTAAAATACGGTTTGACAAATTTTTTTAGCGGCGGATATTAAATGGAATTAACACAAAAAGAACAGGCAAAAAATTTCCAAAAGGAATTTGATTCATTACCCACAGCTACCAGAACTGGACTTAAAAAATTCTCATACGCATTCGTACTTCTTTTCGCATTCCCATTTTTCTTGATGGCAATTTTCCTCGTTGTACTTGGAACAAGACTTGGAAGCATTACCATGACACAGGGACTTGTGGTTCTCCTTGGATTATTGCTTATGATATTTGTTTCTTTGCACAAAATGGCAGGAACAATACTCAGAACAATGTTAACTCCACAAGATTTCAAAAAATTTAAACTTAAAAAGGCAGGTGGCACGTAATGGAAGAAAAAGATTTTCTGAACGAACTTAACGAAGTTAAAAAAACAGAAATTGAAAAGGAAAAAATAATTGTAAATGCAAATAAGCAGGCTGAAAAAATCATTTCAAAAGCACACGCTGACTCAAAGGAAATTCTCTCAGTTGCAAGGGACGAAGCAGATAAGGCAGAGGAAGCTGAACTCAAAAAAGGCAAGGATGATATTTCAAAAGAAGAAGAAAAAATAATTGCAAAAGCAATGAAAGATGCTGAAACAGTTGCGGGAAAAAAAGCAGGAAAAGCATTGATTGCAAAATGCATTAAGGAATTAACTGAGTGAAACAAAATGTTCTGGCCAACAAAAATGTGCAAAGCAAGGCTATTCGGTCTGAAAAGCAACCTTAGGAAAACAGTGGACTCGCTGGAAAAATACGGCGGAGTTGAGATAAAAGAAATAAGCGCAAAAGAAACATCCAATGCGGGCCAGCTTGAAGATTATGATAATACTGTTGAAAAGCTCCTTAAAGTTGAGGCTTTGATTAGCAATATGACAAAATCGGATACCGGGAAAAAAATATTTGTAGCTGAACTCAAACAAACATTGAGTCAAGCAAAATTGAAACAAATAGAAGAAAAAATCGAAACAGTTCAAGGAAAAATGGATGAAGCATCAAATAAAATGGAAATTCTTAAAGAGGATTATACAAAAATTTCGATGTTCTCAAAATTCAACATGGATTTCAGCGAACTTGCATCAGGATCTGTTGAAGTAATAGCTGGAATTGCACCAACTGAAAAGAAAAAATATTTTGAAACTTACCTGAAAAAAAGCGCATTAAGTTATACTGAAAGAACCACACATAACGGCAAAACAGTTTACCTTGCAATGTTTGAAAAAGGAAAAGATTATTCGGGAATATTCAGAGAAGGATTTGACAGGCTGAATATACCAAACATTAAGGACAAACCAACAGCGCAAATGCAGAAAATTGAAAAAGAAATCAAGGCACTTGAAAAGGACAAGGAAACAAACGCAAAAGAACTTGAAAAAATTTCAAAGGAAAATTACCCTGCATTGATTGCACTCTCAGAGCATCTGAAAATAGAATCTGAAAAAGGTTCAACACCTGAAAAATTTGTTGGAACAGGACACTCATTCATGCTTGAGGCATATTTACCCGAAAAGAATTTCAGTGCATTTGAAAAACACGTAAAAGCTGATTTCGGCAAAAAAATATATTTGAAAAAGATTTCCTCGGAAACACTTGAAAAAAGCCATGAAGAAACACCAACACTTCTTGAGCATTCAATTATCGTAAAGCCTTTTGAATTCATGACAAAGTTTGTTTCAATACCAAAAAGCAACGAACTTGATACAACACTTATTTTCCTTGTATTTTTCCCGATTTTTTACGGAATGATTGTAGGAGATTTCGTTTACGGAATAATTTCATTCCTTATAGCAAAATTTATTCTTTCAAAAGTGGACAAAGATAATCTTCTCAATCCTGTTGCGCAGATCTGGATGTGGAGTGCAATACCAACAATAATTTTTGGATTAATCTTCGATGAATTTGCAGGGCTTTCAAACGAGCACCTCTTTGAAATTATAGGCATACACGGATTTTACCTCTATCACGGACTTGAAAGGTTACATTACATTGAACTGCTTTTACCAGTCACAATAATAATGGGCATAGTGACAATGGCAATAGGTTTCCTGCTTGGATTCATGAACGCAATGAGACACGGAAACACAAAGCACGCAATAGCAAAACTTGGGTGGTTTGGAATAGTTGCATTTGGAACAATAGTGGTAAGCACAATGATGTTCCAGGTTTTCCCAGAAGAATTCCTTTTACCTGCAGGCATACTAATGGTGATTTCGATTATTCCTGTAATTATCGTGGAGGGCATGATAGGCTTAATTGAAATCCCGAGTGTTTTAGGAAACATCTTGTCATTTGCAAGGATACTTGCGGTGGGTCTTGTGGGTGTTGTTATTGCAATGATTCTGAATGATTTGGCTTTCCCAAGTCTTGACAAAGGTCTCTTGGTCATATTACTCTTGCCTTTGTATGTTGGAGGGCACGTGTTCAACGCGTTCCTTGCAATGTTCGAAGCATTAATACAGGGAGCAAGGCTCAACTTTGTTGAGTTCTACTCTAAATTTCATGAAGGAGGCGGAAAAGAATTCGCACCCTTCAAATTTGAAAGAAAATTCAGCAGAGAATAAAATTGGAGGTGTAAAACAATGGTTTTACTAGAAGGTACAGGAGCATTCGCAATTGCTGCATCAATAGCAATTGTTGGAGGAGCACTCGGAACAGGATGGGCACAGTCCGCAATAGGTTCAGCAGCAATGGGAGTCATCGCTGAGAAACCAGAGCAGGCAGGAAAGCTCATCATTTGGATTGCAATTCCAGAAACAATCGTTATCTTCGGATTCGTTGTTGCATTATTGCTCGCATTGAACATCAGCGGAGCATAAATACTGCTCCGAAAAAACTTTTTTCAGAAAGGAGACTGATTCAATGAGCAATATAGAAGACTTGAAAAATAGCCTACTTAGCGAGGCAAAGGCAGAAGAGAGGAAAATTCTTTCCCAAGCAGAAAAAGAAGCCACTGCAATAACAGCAAAGGCAAAAGAAACCGCAAAAAAAATCAAGGATGATGCAAAGAAAAAAGCATCAGAAACGCTTTCCCTTGAAAAAAAGGAAAGATTAAGCGCGGCAAAACTCAAGGCAAAAAGAGTTTACAGTGACGCAAGAAACAAAGCGGTTGAAAAAATGCTTGAGAAAATAAAAAAAGAATTTGAAGAACTGCCGAAAAGCAAGAGCTATGAAAAGTTCCTAAAAGAACTCATTAAGCAAGGCGAAAAAGAAATAGGCACGTGCACTGTTTCGGTGAACGCAAAGGACGCAAAACTCGCAAAAAAAGCAAGCAAGAATGTTACATCAAAAGCGGAATCCATTGCAGGCGGCGCGATAATAACAAGCAAGGACAAAAAAGTCAGCATAGATAATTCATTTGAGGCAATCTTTGAAAACAAAAAAGAGGAACTCACGAGAATTATTTATTTGGAAATTTTCACGGAAAAGGGAGGCATGAAGTGATACCTATACTGGAAAATACTCTCGCGGCAAGATCGCTTACATTTGGATACGCGAACGCAAGGGTAAAGGCAATGAAAAAGGGCCTGTTACAGGAAAAGGAATTCAAGGCAATGATAGAAGCCAGGAATGTTCAGGAAGTGTACTCCATCCTTGAAAAAACAGATTATAGGCAAGATCTTGTCTCAAGCGCGCTAAAAGAAAATACGCTTGCAGATCAAATAGAACTTGCAACAACAAAAAATTTCTCAAGGACACTCAAAAAAATAGTGAAAATGAGTCCTGAAAAATTCAGGGAAAAAATAGCACAATTATTCGAAAAATATGATATTAACAATATCAAAACAATACTCACAAGCAAGCACCTTGGGCAACCCAAGGAAAAAATAGACCAGTTCATAATAGACCCGACAGCTATGAAATCAACAACGCTCAACAAATGCCTTGCGGCAAAAAGTATGGAAGAGGCGGTTAGGGCACTTGATTCGACAAAGTATGGTGAATTGCTTGAAAAAAATTACAAACAATACCAGAAAGACAAACAGATAACAGGATTGCTTGCACCACTTGACAACAGGTATTACAAGGAACTGCCTCAAATCGCAAAAAATTCATTCGGAGATGAAAGATTTATTGTTACAATGTTCAAAGCACAAACAGATGCAAAGAACATTTCAAATATTTGCAGAAGCATAAAATCAGGAATAGGAGAGGAGGAAAGAAGAACACTTATAGCGAATGAAGGAAACATAAAAAAAGAGCACCTTGAAAAAGCAATAAAGGCAAAGACTGTTGAGGAAGTTGAAAAAATTTGTAAAGCAGAAATAAACCTTGGAAAGGCAATTGAAGAATACAAAAAAACAGGAAGCTTAATACCCCTTGAAATTGAACTTGAAAAAAATATTGCAAAAAAAGGTCTGCACGTGCTCAGGTCAAGCATTTTATCCATAGGCACAATAGTTGGTTTTTTGATACTTAAAGAAATTGAAATTGACAACATAAGAAAAATAATCAGGGCAAAAGAATTCAACCTGCCGAAAGAAGAATTGCAGGAAATGATTATCGAGGCTTACTAAGGTGAAAAAATGGATGCAAAACAAAGAATAATTGTTATTGGGGATGGACCAACATGCACCGGGTTTAAACTCGCAGGCATAGAGGATGTTTATCCTGTGGAAATAGAGCAAGCAGAAGCAAAGATAGAGGCTCTCTTGTCGAATGAAAAAGTTGGAATTATGATTGTTAACGAAAGACTGCTGGAAAAACTCAACTGGATTCTGAAGAAAAAAATCGACAGAATAGCAAAACCGGTTGTGATTGCCGTGCCTGATAAAGAAGGCGCGATTCAGCAGGAAGATTCGCTTAACAACATGATAAAAAAGGCACTTGGATTCGATGTGATGAAATGACATTTAACAAAGGGGTGAATTAAAAATGGGAGAACTATTGAAAATTTCAGGGCCGGTTGTCATAGCTGAAAAAATGACAGGGGCAAAAATGTACGACGTTGTAAAGGTCGGAAAGGAAAAACTAATTGGAGAAATAATCAAACTTGATAATGACAAGGCAACAATACAGGTTTATGAGGACACATCAGGCCTGGTACCTGGAGAAACAGTAATGAATACCGAGCTTCCGCTTTCAGTGGAATTAGGCCCAGGATTACTTGAATCAATTTATGATGGAATACAAAGACCCCTTGAAGCCATCCTCGCAAAAAGTGGCAACTTCATCTCAAGAGGAGTTGTTGCAGACGCCCTCCCAAGAGACAAAAAATGGGAATTCACACCAATTGTTAAGAAAGGGGATAAGGTAGAACAAGGAGACATTATTGGAGAAGTGCAGGAAACAGAAATCATCATGCACAAAATAATGGTGCCTTACGGAATGTCAGGAGAAATCACGGAAATCAAAAAAGGAAAATTTACAATTGAGGAAACTGTCGCAAAAATAAGCGATGGAAAAAAGAAATTTGAAGTGCAGTTAATGCAGAAGTGGGAAGTAAGAAAACCAAGACCTAACTCTGAAAAACTTGTGCCAAACACACCACTTGTTACTGGTCAAAGAATCCTTGATACGTTCTTCCCAATAGCAAAAGGCGGAGCCGCGGCAATCCCAGGTCCTTTCGGATCAGGAAAAACGGTTACACAGCAAAGCCTTGCAAAATGGAGTGACGCACAAATAATTGTTTACATTGGATGCGGAGAAAGGGGAAATGAAATGACTGAGGTTCTGAAAGAATTCCCAGAACTTATTGACCCTAAATCAAAGAAACCAATGATGCAGAGAACCGTGCTTATTGCAAATACATCTAATATGCCGGTTGCAGCAAGGGAAGCGTCAATCTACACAGGAATGACCATTGCCGAATATTTCCGGGACATGGGTTACGATGTTGCATTGATGGCCGATTCCACCTCAAGATGGGCAGAAGCAATGAGGGAAATTTCAGGGCGTTTGGAAGAAATGCCAGGTGAAGAAGGTTACCCTACATATCTCTCAAGGAGACTTGCTGAGTTCTATGAAAGGGCAGGAAGAATTGTTTGTGTAGGGGCTCCTGAAAGAATTGGCTCGGTTTCAGCAATCGGAGCTGTAAGTCCTCCAGGCGGAGACATCTCAGAACCTGTTTCACAGAATACTCTTAGAGTTACAAAGGTTTTCTGGGCACTTGATGCAAAGCTCGCACAGAGAAGACAT
>PCWY01000056.1:0-12750 GCA_002762975.1 Candidatus Diapherotrites archaeon CG11_big_fil_rev_8_21_14_0_20_37_9
AAGCTTTTTCTTTTTGTACTGAATTACCTTCTTAGTTCGCCAAAGAGTTTTTCTGAGGTTTCAGGCAAAATCTGGCAGGTTAGTGAACAGGATGTAAATCTTATTCTTTCAGCTCTTATTGCCGCAAACCTTGTTAAAAAGAAGATTTCGTCACAAAGCGAAATTTATGTTTCTACTGATCTTGCTCGGGAATTTATCCAAAAATTGCTCAAAACTGAAGCATCCTTTGAATAATTGCTTCTTTTTATTGCTTTGCACATCCCTTTTTTAAATTATAATAAATATATTATATATATTCATTAATTGGGGGTTTTTGATGGCTAGGACTCTTTTGGCTGTTTTGGGTGTCGGTAAAGGCACTTGGGGTCATGTGGCAAGGCTCATATCTGAGGAGACTTGGGAACAGGTTCTTCTTATTTCAAATGAATGGGGAAAGGAAAATTTTGCTCCTTCAAAAGAAGCAGATTGGATTATCATAAACAACCGTTCTGGTTTTGAACTTATTAAGGATGAAATCAAAAAGAATCTTCCTGATAACGAAATTGTTGTTACTCTCATAAGTGGTTCTGGAAAAGAGCACATGGCTATTCTTGCCGCACTTAAGGAAAAGAAAGTTGATTTTAAAATTGTAATTCTTACTGGTGAAGGAACCAAGTACTACTAGGCACTTTTTTCTTTTTCATGGGAAGAAAAAGAAAAACCTGCACTAAAAAGAAAAAGAACGGCTTCGCTGCTACTAACTAAAGTATTTTTTAGAATTAGTATTTCATTTTGTATCTCAGGGTTGCGGCTATTCCGCCTATGCCTGTGATTTTTTTTCCTGCTTCGTTTTTGTCTTCAATAAAATGATTTTTTCCGTTGAGTTGTTCTACTCTATCAAGTAATGGTTCAACTTCATTTCTGTTTTCCACCATGAATTTTTCTTCAACTATAAGGTCTTCAACAGCTCCTGCATCAACTGCTTCTTCCACTTCTTTGATTCCAAATGCTGCTGCTCCTTCAGTTATTTTCATGAATAATTTTTCAACAATTTTTGCTTCTTCCGCAGCCTGAAATCCTTCAACAAGTTTGTCTATTTTTCCGCTTTTTACAAGTTCATTAAGTCCTGTCAATCCTACAGAATTTGTTGATTCAAAAATTACGGGTAATTTTTCCCTTTTTTCATTAATGAATTTTTCAAAATTCTGTTTTTCA
The DNA here is from genome assembly GCA_002762975.1 of Candidatus Diapherotrites archaeon CG11_big_fil_rev_8_21_14_0_20_37_9. Classification (GTDB taxonomy): domain Archaea; phylum Iainarchaeota; class Iainarchaeia; order Iainarchaeales; family Iainarchaeaceae; genus PCWY01. The sequence goes on from PCWY01000056.1 coordinate 1,195, forward strand.
AATCCTGGTCCTGCAATAACCATTTTTTCAGGGTTCAGTTCTTTTATTTTTCCAAGAAGTTCTGTGAAATAAGTTTTTTCTTTTTCATTTTTAACAAATCTCTTGCCTTCTTTTGTGGCAATTATTCTTGCTTTTCTTTCAAAACCAGCATCTTTAAGGAAAGCAAGTTCTGCTTCTTCATCATCCATTACAACAAGAAGGAGTTTTTTTCTTCCTGCAGATGCCTTTGCTTTTTCAAGTCTTTCAACATGATAATTTTTGAGTGCTTTTTTTCTTACTTTAATTGTGGTTCCGGTTTCTATTTCTATTGTATGATGTGACCTTAATTCTGCTGCATCTTCAGGTTTTGATTCCAAGACAAGACCTTGTACTCTTAGTTGGTTTGTGGCTTCGTGGAAGAGGCTTTTTTCCGATTCAATTGTCAGGTAGATTTTCTGTTTGAATGCCTTTTCTCCCTCATTTTTGGGCTTGATTTTCCTTTCAGAGCTACCGCTAACAAAATCCCCTGGCTCTATGAGCTTTTCAAGGTGCCAGAGGTCATCGAATGAATCAGGCATTACCTCAAAGAAGTTCTCTTTCCTGTCAATTTTGAGGATTTTCATACTACTATTTTTGTGGATAGAACTTTTAATAAGGGTTTTAAATCAACCGTTGCGGCGGTACCCAGTAGGGCATCTCCGATTGGGTGCGCGTTCTATCTTCGTTTGTACTCGATAGAACTTTTAATAAGGGTTTTAAATCCTTGGAAGTGCTATTTTTTATCAAAGGTGTTTGAATGGTTAGGATAGCTGTTGTTCAACAGTTTCGGCTGTTGGGTACGAGGGACCCTCTTTCAGAGGGGCCTACCGAATTTCTCGGGAGTGTTTGAATGGTTAGGATAGCTGTTGTTGAAAAGGATCGTTGTATAAACGAAATTGGCTGTGATTTCATTTGCGGCAAGGTTTGTCCAGTTAACCGAACAGGCAAGGAGTGCATTTCGCTTGATGAAAAACAGAGGCCTGTGGTTAGTGAAGATCTTTGTATTGGCTGTAATTTGTGCGTGATAAAATGTCCTGTAGATTGTGTTTACATTGAAAATCTTGTTCAGGAGCTTTCGGAAAATCCTGTACATAGATATGGTGAAAATGAATTTCGTTTTTATAGAATTCCTGTGGTAAAAAAAGGCGAAATAGTTGGTCTTATTGGCAGAAACGGAATCGGAAAAAGTAGTATTGTAAAAATTATTTCAGGACACATAATTCCAAATCTGGGTGATTATAAGGGAGAGGCAAGTTATGATACCGTTATTAAATTTTTTAAAGGAAAAGAGCAGCAGAATTTTTTTACAGCTCTCCGAGATTCTGTGTTAAAAGTTTCTTATAAACCTCAGAATATCACAGATATTCCGAAAGCGTTCAAAGGGAAAGTGAAAGATTTACTTTTGAAGGTTGGTTCAGGAAATAATATTGAGAAAATTGCGTCTGAACTAAGCCTTGGAAAAATTCTTAGCAGGGAAATATCAACGCTTAGTGGTGGTGAGTTACAGCGGGTTGCAATTGCGGCTGCTGCGTTAAAGGAAGCGGACATCTATACTTTTGATGAACCCACTTCTTACCTTGATATTCGCGAGCGCCTGAAAATGGCAAGGTTAATGAGAGAACTTGCTGAATCTGGAAAGGGTGTTGTTGTAATTGAGCATGATCTTGCAGTGCTTGATTATTTGAGTGATTATGTGCATCTTCTTTATGGTAAAAAATCAGTTTATGGTATCACTTCAAATCCAAAAAGTGTGCGTAATGGCATTAATGAATTTTTGGATGGTTATGTGAAAGATGAAAATGTTAGGTTCAGGAAAAAGGAGCTTAAGTTTGAAGTGAAGCCTTCATCCGATTATAAGAAAAAGCGTGTCCTTGGCACTTATCCTGATTTGAAGAAAAAGCTCGGCTCTTTTTCCCTTGAGGTTAAGGGAGGGGATTTGAGGGCAGCAGAAGTGCTTGGTATAATGGGTCCAAATGGTATCGGAAAAACGACTTTTGTAAGGTTGCTTGCTGGTGCTGAAAAACCGGATTCCGGCGAAATAGATTTTTCATTTAATGTTTCCTATAAACCTCAATACCTTGATCCTGAGAAAGGTGTTCTTGTTTCCGATTTCCTTGCTTCGCAGGATTATGATGTTTCAATTTTTAAAAACGAGATTGACAGGCGTCTTGCAATAACCGAACTTGAGAATCATCGCCTTGATGAACTTTCCGGCGGTGAATTACAAAAGGTTGCCGTTGGTCTTGCCCTTGCACGCGAATCCGATCTGGTTCTTCTTGATGAGCCTACTGCATTTGTTGATATTGAAGATCGCCTGAACATGGCTGATGCAATCCGCTCAGTAATTGATATAAAGAACAAAATTTGCATGTGCGTTGACCATGATATTCTTTTCCAGGATTATGTTTCTGATCGTTTAATAATTTTTGATGGAGAACCTGCTGTAAAGGGGATTGCGAATGCGGCTGTTTCAATGCATGATGGTATGAATGCTTTTCTTGGGGATATGGGAATTACATTCAGGCGCGATCCACAGACTGGAAGACCAAGAGCAAATAAGGCTGGTTCGCAGTTGGATCAGCAGCAGAAAAAGAAAGGGGAGTACTACTACTCGATGCAGTAGTACTATCCTGTATTCAGTAGTAATACCTGTATTCTACTGTGTATGTTATTGTTGTTTCTCCCTTTGCAGGAACATCAACATTGAATTCCACTTCGCTTGAATTTTTCTTGTCGTATGCGTGTGAATTCTTTGTTATTGTCCAGTTTCCGCCAAGGTTTTCTTTTACTTTTACTTTTATTGCTTCGCTCTTTTGGTTCTCAAGGATTATTTTGTATTCTCCTCTGTAGAATCCTTTAGAGATATTTTCGTATGTAACCTGTGTCCTTTCTCCGGTTACATCAAATGCGTTTCCGAGGAAAAGCTCCAGGTCATCCTCTTTTTTTGTGTGATCAATCTGGTCTTCACCAATGAATTGCAGTTGTCCATCGCTATCCTGTTTGTATACTCTTACAATTCCTTTTGGCAATGGTATTCCAAGCCCCTGCGATTCTGAGTTTTTGAAATTCAGTTTCACTTGAACCTTTGTTCCGTTTGCTTGTCCATCGTAAACAAATTCTTTGTTTACTGGAATATTATCTGATGCCAACAACGAGATTTGTTTTGTTTCGTTGTTTCCAATGTTCGTTTTTCTGTCCAATGTGTAGAGGTAGTACTCAAAGAGTTCTTCCTGTCCATATTGTTGTGGTGCTGCCGCGCCTTCGCTTACAGCATAATCATATAACTCTCTATATTTTGGACTTTGAACAACTCTGTGTACATCTCCTGCAACAAGTTTGAGTTTTGTATCGGGGTATGATGTTCCTGAATTGTTGGTTATTGTTGTCCATCCTTTGAAATCTATATTTTTGTCTTCTTTATTTACAACTGCGATGTAATCTGCTCTCCAGTTCATTCCTGCTGTTAGGTAGATTGTTTCTGTGAGCCTTTCGCCGATTGTTTCGGAAAATATTTTCCAAACCAATGTAGGTTTTGTCAGTAATCCGCCAGGCAGCTCAGGGAAAGTTACTTTTGCATCAAATGGCAATGTTACTATGCCTTCGCTTGTTTCAAGGAGGATTCCGTCAGCATAGCTTAGGAGTGTTCCTTTGTATGTTTTTGATTCCTGCCCTTCGGTTGTCTCAACTGTTATTTCTCTGTCAAGATATTTTTCAAGTATTTTTTGTTTGCTTACAAGGTCATATTCATAGTTTTGTTCAACAACGAATGTGCTTGCATTACTTATATCCCTGAAAAATACTGATGTGGCATCAATCTTTGCCGCAATGTCCTTGAACTGTACAATGTTGAGTCCTTTTTCCATGAATATTTTTCTGACATCTTTTACAAGCGCCAAATCTTGGTTATATACTGTTACTTCGCTGGAGCTTTTTTCTCCCGCGTTATTTGTGGCGCCTTCAAATAGAATTGTTTCTGGTTTTCCAACTGCTACTTTGTATGCTACTTCGTTTATGTTTATGTTTGGCCGTGTTTTAACAAAAGCCTCTTCTGGTTGTAGGAATGCCTGTATTCCAAGCACGCCTATAAGCAGTACCAATCCTATAATTGTTGCTCCTAAAATCAATTGTTTGTTTTCCATATTTCATTACCTCTAAAAATTATTACCTCTACAATTCCTGTGTTTTTTGTTATTAAATCCCTTTCTTTTTCATTAGTTTTTTCCCTTTATATTAAAATGGTGCTTTCTTAAACATTTCAATTCCCAATTTCTTTATGTGTTCCGTAATAGGCATTTATTCCAGAAATGGAGGGGATATTAGCAGGGTTCTTTTTGAGGTGCAGTCAGCTCTTGTTCATAGAGGCCATGATGCTTTTGGAATTAATGTTTGCGGTTCGGAAAAAAAAGCAAAAGAACTTGGATTACTTGCTCCGTTGCCTATTGGTAATTTTGGCTTAGCTCATTGTCTTCTTTCAACAACAGGTTATGGTGTTCAGCCTCTTACAAGTAATGGCATTTCAGTTGTTCATAATGGTCAAATTTATAATTACCTTGATTTTTCAAAAAGAAAAGGTCTTGTAAGTGATTCTGAAGCAATTTTGGATTATTTTTCAGGTGCACTTAAATCAGAAAGCATGCAGGTGGCAGTTAAAAAATTCATGGAAAAAGCTGTTGGTGAATACGCAATTGGAATTTCATTCAAAAACAAGCTTTTTGCTTTTCGTGATCCTATTGGGCAGAAACCTTTATGGTTTGGCTCAAATGATTCTTTTACTGCTTTTGCATCGGAGCCATCAGCGCTTATGAAAGCCGATATTCCTTTTCCGCTGCCTTTGAAGCCAGGGCATCTGCTTGAAATAACTTCCAAGGGCTTTAAGGAAAAAAATATTTTTTCAATTCCGCAACTAAAAAAAGTTGTGCCAAAAAAAACCGATTTTAATTCTTTTAAAAAAGAGTTCGAGAAAACCATTGAGTTGCAGACAAATGGCCTGAAAAAAGCAGCGGTGCTTTTTAGTGGCGGAGTTGATTCTTCTCTTGTTGCAAAAGCAGTTTCTGAGAAAGTGAAGGATACAAGGCTTTTTGTTGCAGGGGTTAAAGGAAGTGAAGATGTTGTTTTTGCGAAAAGAGCAGCAAAACTTTTGAGTCTTAAACTTGAATCAGTTATTCTTACTAAATCTGATGTCGAATCTCTTCTTTTGAGGTCTGCCAAAAGGCTTTCTTTTTTTGATGAAATGCAGCTTGGTCTCGCTGTTCCAGTGCTTGCATGTTCCGATGCAATTGCAAAGGCAGGTTACAGGGTTGTTTTTTCAGGTCAGGGCAGTGATGAAATTTTTGCAGGTTATCATAGCTATTCAAAAGCAATCACAAACGGTTTTGATGCGGTTAATGAGGAAATATGGTTTTCTCTTTCAAGGATGTGGTCAAGAAACTTTTATCGGGATGATATTATGCTTGCTTCAAATGCACTTGAATTGAGGCTTCCTTTTGTTTCAATTAATTTTGTCAAAGAATCAATGGCAATTCCCGCGTCCGAAAAAATCATTTCTGAAAAAGATTCATTGCGGAAACACCCTATTAGAAAGCTTGCTTTGGCTTATGGCATTCCTATTGAAATTGCAAATCGTCCGAAAAAGGCAATGCAGTATGGTTCAGGTGTCCAGAAAATAGTTTCAAAATTGCTTAAGGGGAATTAGGGTTGTTCGGTTAAACCTGAAACATCATCAATTACAATGCATGTTGGTGGTACTGCTCCGTCAGAGCTTGCACTCTTATCAAACTGAAATTCCTGCCTTTTGCTGATTTTTTCATTTTTTATTGTTAGTGAGCATTCTATAAAACCGCCCATTTCTGCTAGGACCGGAATAAATGTTGGGTCCCGTGATGATCCATCCGCACCAACAAATACGCATTCTATTCCTGTCTGGTTTTTTAATTCGGCAAGTGTCGGGTTGTAATAATTGTCTATTATTATGCTTCCGTTTGTTGAATCTGAATTACAGATTGGTGGACTGAGCTGCGCATATATTCCGTGGCTTGTTGCCTTGTCAAGAAGCCTTATCACATTCTCTGTTTTGATTGCCAGTTCTCTTGCGCCCTGCGCTTTTAACATTGTTGAATTTGTTTCCTGTAAACTCACCGAGCTGCTTGCCATGAAAAGAAGCAATGCGATTGCCGCTATTCCTACAAATCCTGAAATAGTTCCTTTATTTTTCATGAGCTGCACCCTGTAGATTTTTCTGAAATGCTTTTATCATCATATTCATAAATTTGTTCGCAGTTTTTGTCAATCAGACTTGTGCTTGCGCTTGTTATTGGAACATTTTTGTGAAAATTTATGAGTGCGTTATCTGCTGCTTTTGTGTGGTTTTGCAGTTGCCTTGAACCTTGCGAGTAATCAGCATCATTTAGAAGAGTTAGTGCCGAGAATAAAAGGAGTGTTATGCCTACTGCAAGGATTGCATCATATGTGAACATTACACCTCTTTCCATATTTTCACCTCAAGTTTTTCATTTAGGTTGTAACCTGTGCATATTACGGCGTCAATGCAGTTTTCATAATTTTCTTTAGTTATTTCCCCTTGCGGTGTAAAGTAAGTCCTTTCAATGGAAACAACATTTGATATTTCATCAGATACTGTTCCATTGCATTCGCCGTGGATATCAGAAGTTGTTGGTAATCCCCATACAATGCTGCAGCCATATCCATCGGGAATCATCAATTCGCTTTTTGTTATTGTATCAAATTTTGTTTTATCCGCACAACCCATTACTTTGTAACCTTTTTGATTTGTAAAGTTTGCCAAAAGTTCGCACGGGCTTTGTTCAAGTAAAATATTGCTTGCCGTAATTCCGATTAATGTAAGTTCGCTTTGTGAGGTAATTTCTTTTTGTTGGTGCGAACCAAGCTCGTAAAACTGCAGAAGCAAACCCATTGCAAGAACCGCGAGGCCAGCGGCTATAAGTAAATCAATTGAAAAATATTGACCTTTTTCATTTATTTTCATTCATAATCCCTTTATTGTTACTTTTTCTCCGCACCTGAATTCATTTGTTCCGATTGGAAATATTCCTCCGTCTGATTCATTTTCAATTTTAATTCCAGTTAAATCCAGAGAATTATATGAAACAGATTTTCCTTGGGTTTTGCTCTCCACGGAAATGCCGGTTGTAGTGACTTTTATTGTGCATTCCACTGGTTTTTCTGAGTTGATTGTTTCTGATGTGAATTCGTGTATTAATCCAAATGCTTTTGCGTTGCCTATTGCTGAGTGAGTTTCAAGCAGAATTGTTTTTAGTTCAGTATTAAGAGTAATATCTGTTCCCTGCGTAAGGAAGCTGTTTGCAAATGAGGATAGGAGTGTGAGGAATGCTATTGCAGCAATCAGTGTGAACAGCAGATCGAAGCTCATTTGTCCTTTTTGTTTTGATTTTGCCATCTATTCATTAGTGAATTACTTATTATTTAAGGTTACTATTCCGCATTCTCTATTAATTTTAATTCTGTTTTTTCGCCGTATTTATTGTAGGCTGCAATGTTTTCGAATGTATATGGGTAGCTTATTATGAGGTGTATTTCCCCTATTTTTGAGAATGAATTAAGGTCCGCTTTTGATGGGCTATTGTATTTGCTTGGATGTGAATGAACAGTGCCAATTATTTCAGGATCAAATGGTACAAGATCAATTCTGAATGTTGAGTAATTTTTTCCGTATGTTGCAGGCACGATTACAAGTTCTTTAATTGTTTTATTTTTGCCGCCGAGCATTGAAAAGAATTCATTTGGGTAAGTGTTTTGTGCGGCAAGCATTATTGATTCTGCAGCGCCTTTTGTAATGAGGTACATTATACTCCTAGGGTTTGTTTTGTTTAAAAAGAAATTCCCAGATAAATTGCAATTGTCGGTATTATGAGAAATGACATACAGTGGCTTCTTTTTATTTTTGAATAAACAGCAAACTGGGTTATACCTGCAGCGGTTATGGCTGCAAGCAGCCCTAAAATGCCTCCAATGTAAGCAGTCAAACTTACTAATGCTATAAGCATAATTGTGCTTATTTTTTTGTAGTTTATTTTCCAGATGATTTCCGCAGATTTTTTTGCAATCTGTTCGGTTATAATTGATGCAGTCCCTATTGCTATTATTGCTGTTGCCAGAAGCAGTAACAGAAAATCAGGGCTGATTTGAATTTGCTTAAGCGCAAGTGCCATTCCTGTTCTTGTTTTTCCTGTTATAAAAAACACAAGCAGGCTCATTACAAGGTTTGCTGTATTAACCCCGCCTATCAGGATAAGGTATTCTTTTTCATTGATTTTTTTTAATGTTTTTTTTGCGATGAATGCTGCCTGGCTTGGCCCTATCCCTGGAAGCATTGCTATGAATGCGGATACTATTGCTCCGATTGCTCCTGTTTTTATTTGCAGTTTTGATTCAATATTTTTTTCTTGCTCAGGTATTATGGTTTTGGTTGTTATTGAATGAACAAGTGACGGGATAGCAAAAAATCCAATCATTAATACAAAAACAGGGTTGCTTATTCCGGAGTTAAGTGCAATTAACCCTAATGCGCCTGAAAATCCGATTACAAGAATTGTTTCTCCGTGCTTTTTTTCTTCAAGAAGCATGCCTATTACAATTGCAACAAGAATAGCGGGAATTAATGTTGGTAATATTGAACTTATTTTTGGTATTGTTAAAAGCAATATTGGACTCGCAATAATTATTGTGCTTCCTGCTATTACTCCGCCAAAATTTGTGAGCTGTACTGCCTCAAAGCCTTTTCCCGCCAATAATAATTTATGCCCCGGAAGCAGGGTAAGAAAACTTTCTTCTGATGGTGCACCGAGCATGATGTTTGGTATTGCATCCACAAAGGAATGTGTTATGCTCATGCTTACAATAAAAACTGCAAACCCTGCCGGGTTTCCCGTTTCTGATATTATTGCAATTGCCGCGATTGTGTTTGCGTGTATTCCAGGAATTAATCCCGTGAATGTTCCTGCAAGTATTCCTGTTATTATGAAAAAAAGTTCATTGCTCAAGTAAAGTCACATCATTCGCAAGAATCTCTAGTTCGCCTTTGTAAAGTGAAATTTTTCCGTGAACCCTTATTTTTTTGCCATTTTCCAGCAAAAGCAATTGGTCTAATTCAGGGTTTAGCATTGCTGTTTTTATTGTGCCGTTGTTTTCAAGTTTGAAAAAAGCCATGTTTTTTGAAATTGAAAGATTTTTTATTGTGCCTATTGTTGTGATTTTTTCGCCTATATTAGCTTTTGTTATTTGGTTTATCTGGATGTATTTTGATTCAGGGGTTATAATGCTGAGGAGAATAATTCCTGCAATTGCTATTCCTAATGAGACATATTTTAGGTTGTAAAGCTGTAATTCCATTATTTTATTAGAAACAAAAAGAACTTAATATTTACGTCAATTGTCGTATTGTGTGCATGTTGTTGATGTGAATATAATTTGCTTATTGGTTTTTTCTTTGAGTGCTTCTTCAATATTGGCACAGAATGTAATTGGCGGCACCGGACTTAATTTGGCATCAATTTCAACAGAGGAATCATTTTCTATTACTGTAACACTTTCAATAAAATAATCTTTATTGCTTTTGCTTATTTCTGTTATTATTGCCTGCTTTGCAAACCCTGTTCCGAAAACAGAGTCCTGTGTTTCAATAAGTTTTCCAAGAATAAGCATTGCCAACAGTACTACAATTGACATTACAAAAATTATTTCAATGCTGGATTGGCCTTTCATTTGTATCACGGTGTTGTAATTGCTACGGTAATTGCACCGAAATCATTTTTTTGCACAGTTGCTTTTTGAACCATTCCCTTATTTATTCCGCTTATGGTGTCATGTAAACATGTAAAGTTGCTGTTTGTCGGTATTGTGACATTGCAGTTTTTTCCTTCTCTGTCGGCAGCAGCATCAACACACTGATCAATGCCTGTTCCTAGAACCTCATAAGTAAATTGTATTCCTTTTGTAACGCAGCTCATTGTTCCGTTTTGGGGTACGACTATTTGCAGTGTTTGTCTTGTTCCGTTTCCTGAGATACCTGCATAATCAATTGCGTTTGCAAGTTTTTCTGCTGAGAGTTTTAGTTTTGCAATATTCACTGTGTCCTTTGTTGCATTTGTAGCATCTGCTGCGCTCGGTTGTATTATTACTCCGATGTAAACAAGCACCAGTACCATTAGCAGTAAAAATTCAATTGTAACTTGTCCTTTTTTCATAGTATCAAATTCCATATTATATCTCCGCTTATTTGCAGAACAATATAGGCAAGGAAAATTGCTGGCACAAACGCCATGCTTTTTTTCACTCTTATTTCTTTTGGAAAATTTCCTTTCTTTGCCTCTTGTTTCAGCATATCCACGGTTTCCTGTTCAAGTCCGCCGGCGTGTTTTGGGCTTGCAATTATTTCACCCTCTATTTTCACATCCTGCAGTGCTTTTTCCAATTTATTATCAATTAACTGCTTAATAACTTTTTTTATTGAAGGCCCTTCCTCGATTGTGAGGCTTTTTCCGCGTTTAATTATATACGAATCAACAATCATGCCTTCATTTAACTCATTTATTTTCACATTTTCACTGAACGCGTATTTTTTGCTTGATGAATAAAGATTCCAAAAACCATATGCTATAATAAGTGGCAGTGAAATTGTAAGCGTGCTCTGAACAAATTCAATCAATCCAAAGTATGCTGAATAAATTCCCGCAAGCACTATTACAGGTAACCTTGCTTTTTTTGGGAAAATCGCAAACACAATAAGTATTGGAAATAACAAAACTCTATCAATCAAAAAGTTTTCAAGCAGGGTTGTTATTCCTGTTACAAGTATTCCAAGGCTGATTAAGCTGATTGCCTTTTCCATTGTATTTTTCCACGCTGTTTTCAGAACTTCCTTGTGTTTTAGTGCGGCTCCGAGGCTCATTGCAATTCCCAGCGGAAAAACCATTAGTGCAGAATATATTGTAAGCGTTATTGGAAACACAGGAAAAGTTATTGCGTTGAGCAATGAATGTTGTATTGGTAAAAATTGTGAAAGCATTGCTGTATTGAAAGGATTGAGTATTGCTATTGCAGTAACAAGTTTCACATCCCCGCCTGCCCAAACTCCTAATCTCCATAGAAGATAACCGAATGCAAACCCTATTGCTCCTGCAATAAGTGAGTACATTATTGGTTCGTATGAATTCAAAGAAAAGCTTTCAAATAATTTGAGTACAATTCCTGTGCCTATAAGTGCGAAGGTTAATTTGTTTGGCACAATCCTTTCTTTTAGGTCGGTGTAGGTTGCATAGCCTAATCCTATTATTGAAAGAAAAAAATAAGTTGCCGCGAACATTGGCAACTACCCCAGCAGGGTAGCCATTACCGTGTCCCTGTTTTTCAGGACTTCAGCCTGTGCCTCGTCCGCGAGCCTTGTGACATTAAGGGCAATGACTGTGACTGCAATAACAAGTGTTACTGCAAACATCACCGTCAATAGGTATTCAATTGAAACCTGTGCCCTTTCGTCCATTT
>PCWY01000056.1:12771-14817 GCA_002762975.1 Candidatus Diapherotrites archaeon CG11_big_fil_rev_8_21_14_0_20_37_9
GCCCTTTCGTCCATTTTTATATCACTTAAATTTATTTATTGTGTCTCCGTCGCCACGTGCACCACTGCTGTGCAGTTAGGTATATTTCCTGAACAGTCGTATACATCAGATCCAACTGTTACTGTTGGAGGAACGAGTGTACTACAAAGTTTGCCAACTGTGCTAGGGTTTAGTGCAGTTGTTCTTTCAGCTCTTTGTTTACACAGTGCTGCTGCGGATGTGATCCCTGTTTCATCGGTTGATGTGCTTGAAATATTCAACAGCAATGAAATTACTATTACTGCAATGAGCACTGCTCCGCCAATAAGAAGCAAGTATTCAAGTGCGCCTTGTCCTTTCCTATCCATTTTTTCCCTCCTTTTTTCCTTTATTTAATTAAAAATAATGGATGTTCTTAAGTTCTTGCTTCCACTTCGCCTCCCGCTTGTGTAACAATGTCCTTAAGTATAATGGCAACAACAAGTGTTGCAAGTACAGCCCCGCCAATGAGCAGTAGCATTGATGCATCCACCTGCGCTTTTTCCTCTTTTAGTATGTTCATAAAATCAACTCACAATTGCCGTAGATACTATTTTAGCGGCTATATAGACCAAATAGGCCATGAATAAAAGAACTGGGAAGTATATAATGCTTTTGGTTAATTTACCTTCTCTCATTAAACTTATCATTACACTTGTGGCAAGACTTTCAACAAGAATAAATCCCTGTATTGAAAGTTGTATTATTTCTGATGCTTCTTCCGCTTCCAGTTGAACCGTGGCATCTGCAATTCCCTGTGATGCAGTAATAAGCAAATTTGAAATTGTTGAAACAAATCCGAATATCATTGGTGCGACCATTGCACCTGAAACAAACATGAATATTGCCTGCATTACTGTTCTTGTTTTTCTTTCCTTGTCAATTCTGTGTTGTTCCCTCACATCTTCACTGATTTTTTCAAGAACGTTTGCAAGTCCTGCTCCTGCTTTTATTGAATCAATGATTATTGTTATTGTTCTTTTTACAAGTACTGAGTCAACATTTTCTGTAAGTGTTCTGAGTGCATTTTCAAAGTTTTCCCCTTCTTCCAGTTTTCTTAAAACTTCATTCATTTCTTTTTTAAGCGGGCCATATTCTGACATTGCAATTTCTCTTAATGCATATTCGTATGTTCCGCCTGCTTTGAGTGTATCAGCCATTTGCCTTAATGCATCAGGTAATGCTTCTTCTATTTGTTCGATTCTTTGCTGTGCTTTAAGGTAAGGGTATCCGATAAGGAGATCCACCATTACAATAAATATGAGTGCACCGAATTGTAGGTTTTCAGCTACATTTAAAGTGTATCCAAGAATAAACCATGCAATAATTCCTGTAAGTGCTGACATTACAAATGAGAGTACAATCCAGAGGAGTGCGTCAACTTTAAATTCCGCGCTTCTTAAGTAAGTTGCATATTTTTGCATTGCCGCTGAATTTTTTAATAAGGGTAATTTTTCCATTAGTCTTAATGCCATTTTTTTATCACACTCTCGGTTGTATTGATTTTAAATAAAATATAAGGAATCCGAGTACCATTGCCATTCCCGGTATTAAAATGCCTGCTATTGCAAGCGGGGCAATTGCGAAGGTTGCGACAGATATCGGTGCGTTTGTTACTGCGCCGAATATGGTTATGAATACAGGTGCAACTATTGCAATGAAAATGTATATTACTCCAAAGAAGTTCATTTTTTCAGCAAAATCCCGTATCTTGTTTCTTGCATCAAAGCTCACATCTTCTGCAATGGTATTCATTATTTCTGAAAGATTTCCCCCGGTTTTCATTGCTCTTATAATGTGGAACAGTGCACTTCTGAGTGCTTTGGATTGTGTTCTAAGTGCAAAGTGTCTTAGTGCATCTTTTGTGTCGGTTCCTTCTTCTATTTCAGATATTGCTCTTGAGAATTCTTCGCTCAAAACACCGTAATCTGAGCTTGCAATTGTCTGGATTGTTTTGTATAATCCGATTCCTGCTTTGAGTTCTGTTGCCATGTGTCTTAGTGCAAACGGCAGTTCAGCACTTACTTG
>PCWY01000056.1:14875-15033 GCA_002762975.1 Candidatus Diapherotrites archaeon CG11_big_fil_rev_8_21_14_0_20_37_9
ACGAAGATAAAAACTGCGCCCAGAAAAGAGCTTACAATTGATACTGCAATCCACTGACTTAGAGAGTATCTCATGTTTGCCGAGTAAAGGTAAAATCTGATGTCGCTTGCTATTGGGAATTTTTTTATCAAATTTGATACTGGGTCAAACACAACTCT
>PCWY01000068.1 GCA_002762975.1 Candidatus Diapherotrites archaeon CG11_big_fil_rev_8_21_14_0_20_37_9
TGTGAAAAAGTGAAAACAATACAAATTAAGCACATCCCATTGCAAATGGGATATCTATCGTACCCAACCGCCGAAACGGTTGAGGATGTGAAAAAATGAAAAACAAGGAACTTTCAATAGCAATATTTGCAATAGGCACGATAATAATACTTGTAATTGCAGGATACCTGATGATGACAATTTTTGATGCAAGTGCGAATGGTGAAACATCACACGGAGGAGAAACAATGCAGGATTCACGTGCAATGGAAAACACGAGTGGTCACACAAGCGATGCAATGGAAACGGATATTATGCCAATAGATGTAGCAGGCCAAGAGGTGCAGGTACATGCCTAAGGAAATCAGAATAACACCAATAAAAAACGGAACAGTAATTGACCATCTTAATGCAGGCTCTTCCTACAAAATACTTGAGGTTCTGAATCTTAGGGAGAATAGCATTACTGTTGCAATAAACGCAGAAAGCAGAAAAATGGGGAAAAAGGATATAATATTTATACAGGAAAGAGAACTGAATGAAAAGGAACTTGCAAAAATTGCTTTAATCGGAAAAGGCGCAACTGTAAACATTATTGCCAACGGAGAGATAAAAAACAAAACAATTCTTGGTTACCCTGAAAAAGTCGAGGAAATAATCAAATGCATTAACCCGAAATGTGTTACAAATAACGAAACACTTAAAACCAAATTCTACATAACTGCGGAGCCGCTTGAGGCAAAGTGCTTTTATTGTGAAACAAGAATGAATGAAGAAGAAATAGCAGCTTCAATAAAAAAGTGAAAACCATGCTTGAAACAAGATTCTGCGGGATAGAGCTAAAAAATCCCACAAGACTTGCTTCAGGAGTAATGGGTGTAAACGCAGGCCAGATAATCAGGGTTGCGAAAGAAGGTGCGGGCGCTGTAACAATAAAGAGCCTCGGCCCAATGGAAAGGCAAGGACACAAAAACCCTACAGTAATTGAATGGGAGCACGGTTTATTGAACGCTGTTGGTTTGCCAACACCAGGTTACAAAAATGCTGATTCTGAATTTGAAGAATTAAAGGAATTAAAAAAAATTGGTGTTCCGCTTATTGCAAGCATTTATGGAACAAGATGGAAAGAATTCAGTGAAGTTGCGGAATATGTTGCATCAAAAAATCCAAGTGCGATTGAACTTGATATTTCGTGTCCAAATACAGAGTGGGGCGGAACACAATTTGCATGCGATCCAGCAATGTCGTACAAAATAATTTCGGATGTTAAAGAGGTTACGGGAAAAATTCCTGTAATTGCAAAGCTTACTGCAGCAGCAAATTCTCCAATTGCGGTTGCAAAGGCATGTGAAGAAGCAGGCGCAAACGCAATCTGCTGCGGAAACACGATGCCTGGAATGATTATTGATGTTGATGCAAAAAAACCAATATTGAGTTTTAAAAAAGGCGGCATGTCAGGACCTGCACTTAAACCAATCAACCTCAAAGTAACATATGAAGCTTATGAGGCAGTAAAAATACCAATTATTGGCGAGGGCGGAATTACAACAGGAAGAGATGCATTAGAATACATTATGGCTGGCGCAACTGTTTGTGGAATAGGCTCTGGGATTTGGAAGCGCGGAACAGGAATTTTCAACTCTGTTTCAAATGAAATTGAAGAATGGATGAAAGAAAATGGTTACACAAAAATTGAACATCTCAGAGGAATCGCACATGAGTGAATGCAATTGTAAAGGGCAAGGAAATCCCAATTGCAAAAAGTGGCCTTCGGAAACAAAAACAAGGATGGTTAAAATTTCTAAAATAAGGGAAGAGTTTTCTGGAAACAAAACTTTTTTTATGGATGAGCGAATGGACTTTGAACCCGGGCAATTTGCAATGGTGTGGCTTCCAGGAGTTGATGAGAAACCAATTGCTTTAATTCCATGGGGAAAAAAATTTGCAGTGAACATCGAGGGCAAGGGAAATTCAACCAAAAAAATGATTGAACAAAAAGAAGGAGACAAATTAGGCATAAGGGGACCTTATGGAAAACCGTTTACAGTAAATGGAATAAAAAAAGCCGTGATTGTTGCAGGCGGAGTCGGCATTGATTCAATTGTGATGCTCGCTCAGAGGTTGTTTGAAAGCAAGTGCAAAACAAAAATAATTTTGGGCGGCAGGAACAAAGAAAGGATTGTTTTTGAAAAAGAATTGAAAAAATTTGGAGAAGTTCTTGTTGCAACTGATGATGGTTCTTACGGTGAAAAGGGATTTAATGTGCAGATTCTTGAAAGACTTCTTTCAAAAGGAAAATTTGATCTTGTTTATGCCTGTGGTCCGGAAATGATGACTGTGAAGGCGCTTGAGATATGCATAAAGCATAAGCAGGCATTTGAAGGTTCCCTTGAAAGATACATGAAATGCGGGATAGGAATTTGCGGAGAATGTGTTATTGATGATAAACTTGTTTGTAGGGACGGTCCGGTTTTTTCTGGAACGGAACTTAGAAATTTCAAGGAGCTTGGAAAACAAGCATATTTGAAATCAGGAAAAAGGGTTTCACTTAAGGAATATTATGAGTGGCGAGAAGAATGAACATTTCTCTTAGAAACGGAAAAGCATTCATAAACGGAAAACTTGTTAGTGCAGACATTCTGCTTTCTGAAGGCAAAATAAAAAAAATTGCCAAAAAAATCCCTTGTGAAAAAGAAATTAATTGCAAGGGAAAAATAATTCTTCCTGGGGCAATTGATGCACATGTTCATTTTAGAACACCTGGACAGGAATACAAAGAAAACTGGATTTCGGGTTCACTTGCAGCATTGCACGGAGGAGTGACAACAGTAATGGATATGCCAAACAACAACCCGCCAATATTTACAAAAAAACTTCTTGAAGAAAAAAGGAAAATTATTGAAAAGGATTCGCTTGTAAATTTTGATCTTTACATAGCTGCAAACCAGGATAACCTTGTTGAGATTGAAAAGGCAAAACCAAGGGCAGTAAAACTCTATTATGGCTCTACAACAGGAAAAATACTTTTTAATAAAGCAGAAGGGATTGAAAAATTATTCAGGCTTTCAAAAAAACTTGGTTTTGTTGTTGTTGTACATGCTGAAGATGAAGAAACAATAAAGAGGAATTCAGAAAAATATGGAAACGAAAAAAATGTTACAGTACATGCAAAAATAAGGGACGAAGAAGCTGAGGCAAGGGCAATTGAAGAATTGTTTTCAATACACTCGAAAATTGGAAACAAATTGCACATTGCGCACATTTCATCAAAAAAAGGCATTGATATTGTGGCAAAGGCAAAGAAAGGCAGGTTCGGAAAAAGTGTTACGTGCGAGGCGACGCCGCATCATTTGCTTCTTGATTCAAATGATTACAAAAAACTCGGAACAAATCTGAAGTGCAACCCTTCAGTAAAGGGACCTGAGCATAGGGAAGCGCTTTGGAAGGCACTTGTTTCAGGAAAAATTGATATTGTTGCAACAGATCATGCTCCGCATTCACAAGAAGAAAAGGCAAAGGATTATTGGAGTTGCCCTTCAGGCGTTCCTGGAGTTGAAACAATGGTTCCTGTATTACTTAATCAAATGAGCAGGAAAAACATTTCTCTGAAAAGACTTGTTTCGGCAGTTTCTGAAAAACCAGCGGAAATCTTTGGATGGAAAACCAAGGGAAAAATTAAAACAGGATTTGATGCGGATCTTATTATTGTTGACCTGAACAAAACGCACACAATAAGGGACAAGGGGCTTTTCACAAAAGCAGGTTATAGTGTGTTCAGCGGGGAAAAATTAAAAGGTTTTGTTGATATTACAATTGTAGGGGGACAAGTATATGGAAAATCATGAAAAACTGGCTTTGAAACTGCAGGAAATCGGCGCGGTAAAATTTGGATTATTTACATTAAAATCTGGGCTCAAGAGTCCGGTTTACATTGACCTTAGAGTGCTTGTTTCTTTTCCTGAGGTTCTTTCAATGGTTGGAAAAGAACTTGCAAAAAAGGCAGAAGATGAAGCAATTGAATTTGATTTGATTGCAGGCATTCCATTTGCGGCAATTGCAATTGCAACGGCTGTTTCACTTGAAAAAAACTGGCCAATGGTTTTCCCAAGGAAAGAGCAGAAAGATTATGGCACAAAGGCAAAGGTTGAAGGAAAATATGAAAAAGGCCAAAAGGTTCTTGTGATTGATGATTTGATTACAACAGGTTCGAGCAAATTCGAAGCTGTTGAGCCACTTGAAAAGGAAGGCTTGAAGATTGATGATATTTTGGTTCTTGTGGACAGGGAACAAGGCGGACAAAAGGAACTTGCAAAGGAAGGATATACACTGCATTCTGTTTTCAAGGTAACTGAATTGCTTGAGATACTTAATGAACATGGAAAAATTGATTCGCTTCTTTATGAAAGCGCAGTAGATTATTTTGAAAATCCGGGCAAATGGCAGGAAGGGAAATAAATGAATAAAATAAAAATTGACAAAAGTATAATCATTGCATGTGATTTTGATACTATTGAGACTCTTGAAAAAATTGTTAAGGAAACAAAAAACAGGGAGAAACTTGGCGGGTTCAAGTTAGGATTTGAACTTGGTTTGAAATATGGTTTACCGAAATGTGTTGAAACAATCAGAAAATATTCAAATAAAACAATTATTTATGACCATCAAAAGTCCGGCACGGATGTTCCATTTACAGGAGAAAAGTTTGCGCAGGTATGCAAGGAAGCCGGAGTGGATTATGTGATTCATTTTCCGCAAGCAGGACCTGAAACAGAAAAAGCTTGGATAAAAGCATCACAAGATGCAGGTCTCGGAGTAATTATTGGCGGAGAAATGACGCATCCAGGTTACCTTGAAAATGAAGGCGGATTTTTGAGGGATGATGCACCGAGAAGAATGTATGAAATTGCAGTTGAAATGGGTGTAACCGAATTTGTTGTTCCAGGAAACAAACCTGAAAAAATAAAAATGTACAGAGAATTTTTTGAATCAAAAGGAATTGAGCCAGTGCTTTATTCTCCAGGATTGGTTTCACAAGGTGGAAAAATATCGGATTCGGGTGAAGCTGCAGGAAAGAAATGGCACGCAATTGTGGGCAGAGCTGTTTATCAGGCAGAGAATGCGAGCAATGCAATTGATGAGCTTGGAAAAGAGCTTTAGATTTGTCATTACTTAAATGCATTAAGCACTAAGCAAACTTTAAAAACCGCTTTAGCTTATTCTTTACATGCCTGAAAAAAATGCAAGTAAAAATAGCAAACCCACTAGCTACATGCAAAGAATGAAAATAAAACACATTGACATTGTTGCTGGAAAACTAATTGGAATAATGAATGTGATTGATGCGCAGGAACTCGGCATGCTCCCGCTTGACAGGGCTGAAATAAAAAATCCGAAAAACGGGAAATTCTTGAATGTTGTTGTTGACACAACTGACTCTTTTGTAAAGGAAGATGAAATTGGGGTTTTTGAGGGAATTCACAAATTTATAGGTGTAAATGAAGGAGGAATTGTTGAAGTAAAGCCTGCGGGAAAACCAAAGAGTCTTGAATTTATTAAAAAGAAAATGAACGGAGAAAAACTTAAAGATATTGAACTTAAACAGATTGTTTCTGATATTGCCTCAAACAGACTTTCTGAAATAGAGACAACTGCATTTGTTTCTGCGGTTTATATGAAAGGCCTTGATTTGGAAGAAACTGTTTCCATGACAAAGGCACTTATTGAAAACGGAAACAAACTTGACATTCAAGGCAAAACTTGTGTGGATAAACATTCAGTTGGTGGAACAAATGGAAGGGCAACAATGATTATAGTGCCTATCATAGCCGCCGCGGGTTATTGCATTCCAAAAACTTCTTCAAGATCAATAACTTCATCTGCAGGAACAGCAGATGCAATGGAAGTGCTTGCAAATGTTTCTCTTTCACTTGATGAAATAACAAAAATTGTGAAAAAAACAAACGGTTGCATTACATGGGGTGGTGCTGTTGATCTTGCACCCGCGGATGACAAAATAATAAAAATAGAGTACCCTCTTTCACTTGATCCTGAAGGGCAGGTAATTGCAAGCGTGATGGCAAAAAAAGCAAGTGTCGGCGCGAAATTTGTTGTAATTGATTTACCAATAGGACCTTATGCGAAAATCAAAAATAAGGAAACTGCAGAAAGAATGGCACTCAAATTTATCGAAGTTGGAAAAAGTCTCGGCATAAAAGTAGAAGTTTTGCTTACCAATGGCTCGGAACCAAGCGGAAAGGCATTTGGACCTGCGCTTGAGGCAAAGTATGCAATGGAAATACTTGAAGGAAAATTCTTTGATAATCTTGCACAAAAATCGGTGGAATTGGCAGGCGCCTTACTGGAACTTGTAGGTCATGCGGATAAAGGAAAAGGGTTTGATGTGGCTCTCAATATCCTTGAATCCGGAAAGGCACTTGAAAAAATGAAGGAAATTATTAAGGCACAGGGCGGAAAGATTTTTTCGTCAAAGGACATCGAAATTTCAAAAATGACTAAAATAGTTTACTCTGAAAGGTCAGGGGAAATAAGCTCAATTAATGTTTCATTAATGAATAAAATAGCTAGGATTGCAGGAGCACCTGCGAACAAAACAGCAGGAGTGATGTTGAAAATAGAAGAAGGAGAAAAAGCCAGTAAGGGACAGGAGCTTTTTGAGGTTTATTCTGAAAATGAGAGAAAACTTGAAGCAGCATATAATTTTGCAAAGAAAAACGACCCAGTGGAATTGCAGAGAATAATTCTCCAAAAATTCTCATGATTTATTTGGCGGTAAAAGAATTGAAAATTTCTACAAATTCTTCAGGGTAAATAAGGTTTACCTTTACAGCATCAAGTTCTTTTTTTACAAAATAATCAAGCGCTTTCTTTTCATTGAATCCTTTTATTTTTTTAAGTTCATTTGCGCAGGTTTTGAATGCATTTGAAAGATTTTTATTGCGGTACCTGAAAAGTGTTTTGAGAAAAAAAATGAAACCTAAAAAATCTTTTATTTTTGGCTGGGTTTTTTTTCTCACAAACTTTATTGCTGCGGAAAAAGTTTCCGGTTTTGGATAAAATGTTTTAGGTGAAACCGTGGCTTGTACAATTTCCTTTTGGTAAAGCAAATCCGCCAAAACAGAAAGCACTGAATACTCCTTGAAACCAGGTTCAGCAACAAGTTTTTCAACAAATTCTCTTTGGAAAACTAGAACTGCAAGTTCAAAATCTTCTTGAAAAAGCTGCAACATGAGATCTTTTGATATGTTGTAAGGCGGCAAAGAAACAACTTTGTTGAATTTCGGGAGTTTTGCCGAAAGAAAATCGCCTTCAATTAATTCTAACTTTTCAGAACCATATTTTTCAGCAAGAAGGGTACATAAAGAAGAATCTTTTTCAACTGCAACAACATTACTTTTTTCCAACAGCGCGCGGGTAAGAAAGCCGATTCCAGGGCCTATTTCAAGAACCTTGTCAGTTTTTTTTAATTTTGCAGCATCAACAAGCGTTGAAACAAATGATTCATCTACGACAAAATTCTGCCCAAGATTTTTCCTTGGTCTGAACCTGAAATCAATCATTGCCTGCTGCAATTCAGATAAATAAGACATAATAGTAATTTGCGGAAGCTAAAAAGGTCTTGGTCTAAAAGGAGGCTTGTCCTTTGCAGGTGGTCTTACAAACAAAAAATATTTTGTATCAAACCCTTCAAGTTCCTCAATAATCCTTTTCACAATTGCGTGCTTTGGATCAGGAACAGAATGAACTCTTTTCTTTAATTCATCAAAGGATTCAAAAGGTGCTTTCTGTCTTTCTTGCAATATCTGAAGCATGTGCTTTTTACCCATACCAGGAAGAAGCTCTATTTGGTGCCTTTTCAGAGTAATGCTTCTTGAAGTATTATAAAAATCAACGAATTTTTTTTCATTTTGCATAATTATTTTTTCAATAGCCGCTTCAAGCTCTGAATTTGAAGTATTTGTAAGATCTTTAAAAGAAATTCTTCGTTTTATGAACTCTACTTTTTCGCGCTCTTCCTTACCTACATAAACTTCTTCAAGCGCAGCAAGATTCACTCCTGGCTTTGGAGAAACTTCCAAAAGAGTAAAAAATTCTGTCCCTATAAGCTGTGCCAATGGCTCGCTTTTGAAACTAGAACTTTTCCCGTGAGCAAGGTAATCTAAGACTAGAGCTTTTTCTTCCACTTTCATAAACAGACCTCCGTTAGAAAGAGATAATCACTTGACATATTTGGAAGTGATATCAACCAATTGTTTTATTTTTTCCTGATCAACGCCGTCGGTTTTGTGAAAAATGAGAGTTGCTGTCTCAATGTCCGCCGGGAGAATGTCAATTGCTTTTACAATGACATCCTCATCAAGACCCTCAATTTGCTGAAGCTCTTTCAAAAGTTTTTCCCCTTTTGCAGGAGTTACTCTAGAAAATTTTTTTGAATAATCAAAAGCTTGTTGCTGTTCGTATGAAAGTTCCCCTTCTTTGTTTCTTTCAGCAAGAACTTCTTTTACCTGAAAAACAGGAACATAGTTCTGTGAAACAATTTTTTTGCCAATCATGCCAGCACCTTCTCTTCTGCTTCTTCAACTTCAGCAATAGTTGCTTCTTTTTTAGGGGTTACACCCTTTGAAATGTGCAGATGTGCTGCATTTACAATCAAAAGAACTGCCTTGTTGCCCTTTGCAGCAGCAACTTCATAAGCTGCGCCTCTTTTAGCAGTAACCTCGCCAGTATAACCGTGATACCTCTTAGGAGGCATTGCGGAGTGAACTGAACTATTAATCTTAATATCTACCTTTGAACCTATTGGGATTTCTTCCAAAACCTTGTTAACAGTAACCTTAACCTTATTCCTCATAAGGTGCCTTGTTTTGGCTCTTGCTCCCTTTGCTTTCTTATTTGGCATTCAAATCACTACCTAAACTAATGTAATATAGTATAATCTATTAGAAACATTTAAATAAGTTAGTAAAAAGAGTCTAAAAACCAAGAAGAAATTAAAAACAGGCAATATTCAAA
Organism: Candidatus Diapherotrites archaeon CG11_big_fil_rev_8_21_14_0_20_37_9; assembly: GCA_002762975.1. Classification (GTDB taxonomy): domain Archaea; phylum Iainarchaeota; class Iainarchaeia; order Iainarchaeales; family Iainarchaeaceae; genus PCWY01. Next base: position 9,010 of record PCWY01000068.1, read on the forward strand.
TTTTTCAGGTGCATAGAACCCTTTATAATTTCCTGCTACTGTTAATATAAAGTAAGTTATCTCAGGTAATTAGTAATTTTGTTAAAAAAAATGCTTTTTATAGAGAAAATGAACAAATAAAAAAAAGGAGAGAGTATCAATGGGATTTAACGATAAGTTCAATAACGAACCTAGAGAAATGTTCGATGCAGTTTGTTCAGATTGTAAGAAAGAAACAAAAGTTCCTTTCAAACCTGCAGAAGGAAAGCCAGTCTATTGTAGAGATTGCTATGCAAAACATAGACCTAAAAGAGACAGCTATTAATTACAATACCTAAAAACAAACAGTTTACCAAAATTAAATTATGATGGCATTTTATGCCCTCATTTTTATTTTTTTAATTAAATTCAATAATTAAACAAATACTAATTTTGAATAAATTTTGGACTCGAAGTTAAATTAGTTTAGCTACTGAAAACGAGGTTTTTGCAGCTAAATGAATAAAGCTACAACGCCATGTGCAGAGCCCCCTATTTAAATACCTTTTTAAACCTTTTTAAAGCCTTTATAAATAACTCGTTTTATAAAGGGGTTTCGAAGGGAGAGGGGTAGAGAATGAAGTATACTATTGTTAACATTGTGGCATCAGCAAATCTGAACACTAATATTGATTTGTACAATTTAGCTATTACAATTCCAAGCGTAGAATATGAGCCTGAACAGTTTCCAGGAGCTATTCTCAAATTGAAGGAACCTAAGGTTTCAATGCTTTTGTTCAAAAATGGAAAAGTTATTTGCTCAGGAGCTTCAAGCGAAGCGCAGATTCCGCAGGCAATTTATAAAGCATCAAAAATGATTCATGAAATTCAGAAATCAGTTAAGGTGCAGAAAAACGCAGAGTATACTGTTGTTAATCTTGTTACAACAGCAAATTTGAAAATGAACCTTGATCTTTTCAAAACCGCAATGGAATTAGACAATGTTGAATACGAACCTGAACAGTTCCCTGGAGCAATCCTAAGAGTACATGATCCAAAGCTCACTTTGCTTTTATTCAAAAATGGTAAACTCATTTGCGCAGGAGCAAAGAACGAAACATTGCTCAAAAAAGGACTAAAGAAGGCTGCTGCAATGATTAAGGCAATTAATGGTGAACCTGAAAAGGAAAAACCTGTTGCTAAGGCTAAAAAAGCAGACAAAAAAAAATAAGCTCAATGCAAAAACAAGGTTTTTAAACCTTCCACAAGCAGAGTATTATTGATTAGCGGCCACAGCGATAGGGAAACACCTGTTCTCATTCCGAACACAGAAGTTAAGCCTGTCTGCGATTTGGTCTTGCCCTGTTCTTTTGAACGGAGCTGCCTTGACGCTGCTAATCATTATTCTATTTGTTTTTGGTGTAATCACCCGCATTTTCGGGTTTATTGCACTAATTCTTACTTTTTTTAATTAATTTAAGGATTATATCCTCGTAAGTCTCGCCTTTCATTCCAAGCGCTTTTAACTTATCCCTAGTACTCGGAGTAATTTGAATCGACGTTACAATATCAGTTCTTTTCATACGTAGTACATGAAGTCTATAGACATATATAATTGTTGTGCTTACTTTCCAATAATAAAAATAGTGTGCGAAGTGGTTTCTTCTTCGCCGCCAAGGACAACTACTTTTCTACCCAAGTCAACAATAGGCCGGTCTTCATGATTTGGATATTCATAAGCATCAAAAATTTCATTATAATTGATTTCTTTGATCTCATTTACTTTAATCATATCTCCGTTTTTGGCTTCAACTTCTAGAACAGCAAAACGATTTTTCATACCTACATCAAAACCATGCTTTTCCGAAACAGTACATTTTTTGGTTACGTCCATAAGTCCACCTCTTAAAACAAAACCTTTCTTCAGCTTATAAATCAGTTTTGTTTAGCCAAGTATAGCTCAGCTGAACTGTGCCATACAAATTCTTTTTATAAAACCAAAACAGGAATCCGTGTAATGCTTGACCAATTTCAGCAACATGGAGGTGAAAATTGGATGAACAAAAAAATCATGGTTCTGTTTGCACTATTCATGCTTATATCCCCAATGGCATTTGCGGCAGACGGAGACCTAGACAAAATAATGGAACCAGTAACCAAAGCAACCGACGCACTAAGATTCCTCGCAGGAGGAATAGCATTGCTCGTGCTAATTGGTGCTGGTATCTTCTACATCGTGTCCGGCAACAACCCCCAAGCACAGGACACAGCAAAAAAAGCAGCAACAGGAGCAGTCCTCGGACTAGCCCTAATAGCAGTGGCACCATTCGTGGTCAGCTACTTCAACACCCCAATCCTATAAAACACCAAAAAAATTCGTGGAGATGATGAAAAAATGAAACCAAAAATCGAAATGATAATCCCATTCCTAGTCATCTCCACATTATTCTTAGCACCGCACGCCTACGCCGCAACAGACGACGAACCCATAATAGTACAGCCAATAATCAACATAGACCTAGAAGGAATAATCGGCGCAATAGAACAACTGAACACTGATGTTACAACAGACATCACCAACACACCCACAAGCATGCTCGACATTTTCACAATCTGGGTGAACGAATTGCTTGTGAGTTTCAACAATCCAATATTGGAATTCATGCAAACTCTGCTAACATCAAACCCGGATATAGAACCGCTTTACGGAGCATGGCAATCAATTGTAATAATAATTTCCTCGTTTTACCTCTTGGTTTTCATTACAATAGGTTTCATGTTCCTTTTTTTCTCATTAGAACCCCAAAGGCTGGCGATTGCAAAAACATGGCTAATGAATTTCATAAAAGCCATCGTCGGAGTATCAATGTCATACTGGCTATACCAAATTATCTTAGCGTTCTCGACAGGCCTGACCACGTATTTGTGGATTTCGGGATTTGAAAGCCTATTCACAGCCACGCCAATAGGAAGCACCGCAACATTCTCACTATTTTTCAGCATATCAACAGGAATATTGGCAATGTTCACCTTGTTCATAAGATACATTTTCCTATTCGCCGCAACACTCATATTCCCAATAGGCATTTTTCTCTACTTTATGCCCCCGACAAAAGCATGGGGAAAACTCTGCTTAAACTTTATTTGGATTTTTCTTGCAATGCAATTCATAGACGTAATTATCCTTTCAGCAACTTATCAGGCAACAG
>PCWY01000040.1 GCA_002762975.1 Candidatus Diapherotrites archaeon CG11_big_fil_rev_8_21_14_0_20_37_9
TTACCATATATTTTAGGTCATCCGAATATTGTTTCGGATGTTTTTTAAATTCCTTTTTAAGTTCATCAAAATAAAACAATTGCACCCCTGAGCACTTGGAACTGCAGTTAAAGAATGCTTCAAAAATAATTCAGAAGCTTACAAACTATGGTTCCTTGTTCATAGGAGAATACTCCGCAGAAATATTCGGGGACTACTGCTCAGGCACAAACCACACCCTGCCAACAAACGGAGCAGCCAAATACACAGGAGGCCTCTCAGTAAAAGATTTTGTGAAAGTACTCACCTACCAAAAAATCTCAAAAAAAAGCTCCAAAGAAATGATTCAAATAGCCTCAAGGCTTGCTTCTATTGAAGGTTTGGAAGCACACAAAAAATCGGCGGAAAAGAGGAATCAATAAAATTCGCTTGTTGATATTATCTTTACTTTTTTCTGTTTTTTCAGTAATTTGTCGTTTGTCCATATCGGACACCTGAGTTTTAGTGCTAATGCAAAGTACGGGACATCTTTTGGGTCAGGAGAAATTTTTTTTAGCGTCAGAAATGAAGTCTTCGTATTCCTGTTTTTTGAATTCTTTTATTTGCGCAAGTTCAATCAACGATTTCATTGTCCTGCTGACTTCTTTCTCAGGTTTGTTAAGTTTCTTTGCAAAATGCTTCGTGTATTTCAGGAACTCTGCCCGGAAATAAATTGGAACACAAAATTCCAACCCCCTATTTTCAAGAAGAAGTTTCCTTGTTAAACCGTCTTGGAGGAGAGCGGACATCAACACATTTGCATCCAACACAATCTTTTCAGAACCCAATACTAATTACCCCATTAATTGATTCCGTGTCTCTTGGCAATTCCCTTGTTGACTTTCCTTCCAAGCTCCAGAACATCCTGTTCCGTTAGTTCGCTGTCCTTGGTGAGTTCATCAATCTTCCTCAGAAGCTTCAACTTCTTTACCCTGCCCTCAAGAAACTGCCTTGTCTCCTCAGACCAGTTAACTCCCTTGATTTCCTTCATCTCACCCTTCAGCTTTGACGGGATTGCCAATGTCAATGTTGCTTTTTCAGCCATAACAAAAAAACCTCCTTACACTAAATATAGTGCAATTAGTGCATATTAATGTTTGCACTATCTACTTAAATCAGGTCTCCTAAAATACTTCCTCGCCAACTCATGATTCCAAATCCAGCCTACCTTCCCTCCCCTGTCAACAGCAATTTTTCCTAGTTATAAATTATTTCTACAAAGCCTAATAAGTAGTTTCTAATTTTTTTATTTTACCATCTTTATCAGCAGTTACTTCCAAAGGATTTTTGTTAGTTTTTATCAGTTTTTTGTTTTTCAGAAGCTTATGAATTTTGTTTCGGATAGTGGTTTCTGGAAAATCAATTTTTTCCATTATTTGCTTTATAGTAACAGGATTTTTTGCGGCATGAACTATGCTTTTTTCCAAAACAACATTCAGAAGTTTTTTAACAATCGGAATTTTTGTTTCGAGTCTTTTTTCCAAAGCTTCAAGATGGTCTAAAATAACGTTTTCTCTGACTCCAAAAAGATTATTTTCTTGTGATTTAATTTCACTATAAATTGTTTTCCAATTAAGTGTTGTTTTGCTTAGAATATTTTCACAATCCACCACATCGGATTCCCTTGAAGAAACACTCTTCAAAAGGAAAATGTCCTCCAAAGAAGCAAGATAAATTTCTATTTTCCCCGACCTTATTATTTTGCTTCTCTTTTGCATAGGCTTACTGAACTCTAATATCCGTTACAAAATGTTATCGGGAAGCAATTCGCAGATTTTTTTGACGAACAAATCAATGCGAGGATTACCTTCCTTACGCAACATTATGAACGCTTTTAATTGACCGTACTGTAATTCATGCTCACCTACCTCTTCAAAACCTGATTTTTTGAGAGCATCAGATAACCAGACGCATTCATTACCGGTTAAAACAACCAAATCAACATCTTTTGTTGATGTCTTTGTCTTGTGCTCTATCATGGCGTTTCCGCCAATGAAGAAAACTTTCAGAGACCCATTAGACTGTTTTTCAACAGCATCAAAAAGAGTGCTTATAGTTTCCCGGTCAAAACGCTCCACAGTTCTTAATTCATAAGTTTCGGCTTTTGCAAGAAACTCATCCCTTGGCAAAAACATTTTTTTTTCTCTTACCGGTTGCTCTTCAAGATAAGCGACCATATCAAACCACAACTGAAAGATATCTAACTTTTCGCAAATCTTTTCAACCTCAAGAGCATCAATTTTTGTCTTGTTTTTTAGGTAAAACAAAATACACAAAAGCAGGTCATTGGCATTAGCAGAGAACTTTATCGCATGACCCAATATTTCTTCAATACTCAATTCTTTTTTCGGAAAAAACACAAAACTATGTGAAGGATTTACCATTAACCCCAACTCACTGAACCTTGAAAAACCGGTTAAAACACCGCCCTCAAAATTAAAGTAAAGAGGAACTTTGAGCAACTTTTCATTGCCTTTAACCCAAAAAAAAATCTGGTTCTTCCTCTTGTTCAACAAAAAGATAAAATCATACAGAAGCTTGTTTGAATCAGAAAAAACATATTTTGTCCCGTCCTTTTCCAAAAATTGAGATAATTTATTCACCAAATTATTGGTTTGGGCTATTGAAAGCCCAATTTCCTCAGACACTTCCCGAACAGTTTTTGGTTCCAAAAGCAAACTTAGCAACTTCACATTTGTTGAAAAAAGAAGCTCTACGTTAAAACCCTCAAAAAATAGCTTCTTGAAAGCCCCTGCAACCACATCGTCAGAAAACACCAGTTTACCGTTTTTTTTGGAAGCAACAAAAAACTCTTCAAGCTCCTCGGCAGTTGAATAGTAAGTATAACTTGAAACAGTTTTATCTTTAGTTAAATCTCGGGCAGAAACAGCCCCTTTCTCAATCAAAGCCTTTACAACGGCACTATTCATCTTGACCAACTTATAAAATTTTTTATAAAACTTCTTTATAATTAATTATTATATTTCAGTACAAACTATATATATAATGGTGTTCTGAAAAATAATAATAAAATAAAAAATAACGTCAAATAACGAATTATAACCTAAGCAGTCATAGACCGGCTTTTAAATCCAAAACTTCATTCTCAAGCCCCCCTAACCCTGGTTTGTAAAGAATAGCCAAACCTTGTTTTTTAACAAATTTGGTACGAAGAAGATACCACTACAATATAGTTTAGGTAATTAACCTATATTTTAACGATTTTTTAAATACGTTAACTATATTAATTAGTTTAAATAAGTATAGTTACAGCAACAAAAACAACACTAAGCGATATTATGGATACTGAAAATAGCAGAATGGGTTTAGGGTCGATTGAATCCAAAATACTTTCAGATTTGGCTAGTGAAGGGAAAAACATTTTCACGGTTGAAGATGTCGCAAAAATTGTCGGCTCCAAAGAAAAGGCAAACAACCTGGTAAGCAAGCTTGCAAAGAAAAAGTGGCTGGAACGACTTAGTAAGGGCACCTATCTAATCCTGGAACTTGCGGCAGGCAGCAAGCCGGAATGGAGCGAAGATTCATTTTATATTGCATCAAAAATCGCGAAAAAGTATTACATTGGATACCTTTCAATGCTCAACTATTACGGGTGGACCGAACAAATCCCAACAACAGTCACAATCACCACCGCAAACAGACTGAAAGACAAAAAAATTATGGGCACAAAATATGAATTCATTTCAATATCCACAAAAAAATTCTTTGGTTTCAAAGAAGCTAACATCAGAGGCCACAAAATAATTGTTTCCAACAAAGAAAAAACAATTGTTGATTGCCTGGATCACCCAGAATACAGCGGCGGCATTGACGAAGTCGCAAAAGCAATGGCGAATGCAAAAATAGACTGGGGCAAAGCAATTGAATATGCAGAAAAAATGGACAACGGAGCAATCTTCAAAAGAATGGGATTCCTCCTTGAAGAAATGGAAATTACTGTTCCAAAAGAATTGGTTGAAAAAATCCGTAAAAAAATCACAAAAGGATATTCTCCACTCTACCCTGGAATAAATACAAAAGGAAAGTATAACACAAAATGGAATTTGATAATCAACACTAAATTTTCAAAAAAAATAGTTTTGACATGATAACAAAACAAGACCTGCAAAGAATTGCCTCAAAAAATAGAATAAAAGATTTGGCATTCATGGAAAAGGATTATGCACTTACCTGGGTGCTGAAAGCAATTTACAGCAATCAAAAACTTTCTGAAATACTGGCGTTCAAAGGAGGAACTTGTATAAGCAAAATTTACGCAGAAAATTATAGGCTGTCCGAAGACCTTGATTTCTCAATATATAAAAACCAACAGTTGACCTTGGAAGAACTAGTAAAGGAACTCGGCAAATCGTTTGAACAAGTAAAAGAAGAAGGTTCACCAGAGTTAAGCGTAAAGAATTATGAACAACAATCAAACCAAGGATACCTGTCAGTAAAAATAAAATACCTTGGGCCATTGGCACACCCAGGAGAAATAAAATTTGAAGTTTCCCTAAAAGAACAGGTACTTTATGCATTCGAACACCTGCCATTGAAAGACCAAAATTATGAAGATGTAGGTGAGTTCAAAATACACTGTTATAGCATTTACGAAATCATTTCCGAAAAAGTAAGGGCAATAATGCAAAGGGGAAAAAGCCGAGACTACTATGATGTTTGGATGTTGACGACAAAAGAAGAGTTCAAAAGAAAAATGTTAATGGACGCACCAAAAATAATGAGGCTTGTCAGCGAAAAATGTGAAAAAAACAACATAGACTTCGAACCGGAATTGATATTTGATGAATCCCGCATCAACGAAGCCAAAAACTATTGGAACGATGCCCTCGGAAGAATGGTCTCCGAACTTCCGGACTTTGAAAAAGTTATCAAGGAATTAAAAGAAGAATTTTTCGTAGTGGACGAACTAAACCTATTCTCACATGATCTAGAAGTGGAACACCTTGACAACATTAACAGACACCACGAAACACAACCTTTATTGTTGCGTGCCTCGCAACTAATCGAGAAAAAACTTGATTCAAAGAAAAAATCAGAAGTATTGAAAGCGATAAAAACATGCACAGAAATTGTGAAACACCAACAATATACAGGAGTTCTTAGTCATCTAACCAGGATTTTTATGAAACTTCAAAAAGACAGAGACAAAGACATAAAACAGGCAGCAGAACAATTCATGCATCTGATTCGAAAGTAGCAATATCTTCATTTTAATGATACGAAAGCTCCAAAAATGAGACGCAAATGAGACGAACCAAAAATTAGCGCTTTTTCTTTTTGACAATACAAAACAAACTTCTTTCTTTTTTGGAACAGCTTTTTTCTTTTCTTTGCAAGAAAGAAAAAAGGTGTGCCCCCACTGGGATTTGAACCCAAGTTACTGGCTTGAAAGGCCAGTGTCCTTGACCGGGCTAGACGATAGGGGCTTTTGAAATTATTTTTATTTTTTTAATTAAATTATTAATATCGCTTAAAGAAAAGCGGTGAAATAGCTTTTTAATAGTTTCACTTATGGAATAGGTAACAATAAGTGGTGTAATTTATGGCATTAGCAACAGCAGCAGCAAAAAGGCTTTTCGAAAACATCTGGATTTGTATGTCCTGCTCCGCAAAGAACCGCGGAAATAATGGTAAAAAACCAGGTAAATGCAGAAAATGCGGTACTAACGACTTCAGACTTAAGAAGAAAGGCAAAAAGAAAGCAGGGTAAATGAAACGTCCCTGCTAAAGCATCTTTTTCTAAAGGAAATGTCCTTACCCCAGAGTTTTTTATCCGCTATATATATTAATTTCTGCATAATTAAGAGTATAATGAACCCGATTGCTTTATTCAACCAGATAAGGCCAATGAACTGCTTTCTTGCAGCAATAGGCGTCTTTGTGGGTTATAGTGCAGCAACCGCAACAATTTCTCTCCCATTTATGCTGATTCTCGCCATGCTTACTGCTTTTTCAATAACCGCAGCGGGCAACCTCATAAATGATTATTTTGATTTAGAAATTGATGTAAAACTTGGGAAAAAAAGTGCACTTGTGAAAGGAAAAATCACGCCAAAAGAACTCAAAATATTTACATTCATTCTTTTTGCATTTGGTATTGCAGGAGCATTTTTCATCAACCTTACAGCACTCGGAATCGCAATTATTACAGCTCTTTTACTAATAACCTATTCTGCTGCAATGCGAAAACGCAAGTACATTGGAAACTGGATTGTTGCGCTTGGCACATCACTCACGCTCATTTACGGTGCTGCAATTACACTGAATTTTGACTTGGTTGCGTTTTTTGCGGCATCGGCATTCTTTGCAAATGTCGCAAGGGAAATAATAAAAGATGCAGAGGATATCAAAGGAGATATTGGTTTGAAAAAAACCCTGCCAATGATACTGAGCTTTGGATTGGTAAAAACAATTGTGCTTGCAATGTATGGCGCTGCGGTTATAACTGCAGCAGCGGCATGGGCACTTGGAAAAGTAAAAGGCCCTTATTACATTATTCTTCTTGTTCTTTCAACGGCGCTTTTTTTCAGGTCATGGGATTTATTAACTAAAAGAAAACTTGGTTCGGCTCAGGAAATGAGCAAGCGGGGAATGATTGTTGCATTGATTGCATTTTTGGCGGCGGCAATATGAACAGGGAAATAATAATTCAGCAAACCCTGAAAGCTCTTGAAAAAAACGGTTTCACAACAAGCAATTTTTTACAATCAAATGCTTGCTTTGATATTATTGCAAAAAAACAGGAAGATGTATTAATTATCAAAGTTTATGAAAATATTGATTCGATAAGGAAGGATCAGGCGGAGGAAATAAAAAAACTTTCAGGTCTCCTGAATGCAAACTGCATTATAATAGGCGATAAAACAAAAGTTTTCGTATTAGAACATGGCGCGGTTTATTTCAGACATGAAATACCTGTTGTTACTCCTGAAACCTTTGATGAAATACTTTTAGGAAGAACTCCTGCTGTAAAAAATTTTAAGGGAAAAAATATTGTGGAACTTGATTCGGAAAAGCTTTCTGAATTAAGAAAAGATTTGAAATTATCAATGGCCGAACTTGCTGAAAAAATCGGAGTTGCGGCAGAAACAATTTCAAGATATGAAAGCGGTGCAAAAACATCGCTTGAAACGGCAAAAAAACTTGAAATGCAATTGAATGCAGACCTCGTGAAAAAAGTAGATCTTTTCGGACAAAATAACATGAAAAAATTTGGCGATGAAACTCCAAATGAAGAACTACTTGAAAAGCTTCACGAACTTGGAATGAAAATGGCACTTTTCAGACATTCTCCTTTCAAAGCTTATGGAAAAAGCGAGAACCTTTTCATTGCAACAGGAAAGGGAAAATTTGATATTCCTAAAAAGGCACTTGAACTCAAAAAAACAAGCACAATAATTGATTCTGATTCAGTTATAGTTACAAAAGAATACAAAGTAACAAAAGTTGACGGCATACCAATTATAAGCGAAGTCGACCTTGACTCAATAAGCAAGTCAAAGGACCTTAAAAAATTCATAAGCGAGAGAGAAAATGACGAAGATTTTTGAGGCAAACAGGAAAAAAATGGTTGAATTTCTTTCAGGCGCAGTAGTAAGAACTGAAAGCATAAGAAAAGCGTTTTTGAATATTAAAAGGGAAAATTTTGTGCCTGAAAGCATAAAGGATCATGCTTACGAGGATACTGCTGCACCAATATGGAAAGGCCAGACTATTTCACAGCCTACAACAATTGCAACAATGCTTGAACTCCTTTTGGTAAAAGAAGGGATGAAAATTCTCGAAGTAGGATCCGGATCAGGTTATGTGCTTGCGCTTCTTTCTGAAATCACAGGAAAAGATGGAAAAGTTTTTGGAATTGAAATAGTGCCTGAGCTTGCTGAAACATCAAAGAAAATACTTGAAAATCAGAAAATAAATGCAGAGGTAAAGAACGGAGACGGATCATTAGGGTGGAAAGAAAATGCACCGTTTGACAGAATTATAATTAGCTGTGCATGCCCATTCATACCAAAGAATCTTTTTGACCAGTTAAGCGAAGATGGCAGGATAGTTGCACCTGTCGGAGACCAGGGAACACAGTTGCTGGAAATACTCATAAAAAAGGACGGAAAGCCGGTAAAAAAAACATTCGAAGGCGGAGTTTTTTCATTTGTTCCTTTAATCGGAAAAAATTCTTTCCCCCAAAAATAATACCCTTACTCCATATATCTGTAATTTGTTTTTTTGAATGTGACAAACATTTTTCCTAATCCTTTTTTTGCAGGAACTGAAAACTTCCCCTCAGCATAAACTTTTGACCCTTTTTTCTTTGCGTTGGCTTCGGCAATAATATAATTTGAAACAAATTTTTTCACAAAATCTGTTTTCGGATTTACGAACAATTCAATCGGACTGCTTTCCTGCTCAATTTTTCCAGAATTCATTACAATAATTTTATCACTCAAATAAAATGCCTCGTCAAGATCATGGGTCACCATTATTGTTGTTATCCCGGTTTTTTCCTGCAACAATTTGAGAAAAACTTTCATTTCTTCTTTCAGGGGTGCATCAAGCCCAGTCACAGGTTCATCCAAAAGCAATATGTCCGGGTTGAATGCAATGGCACGTGCAAGTGCAACACGTTTCATTTCGCCTCCGCTTAATCCATCAATTGAACGACCCCCAAAACCGTTTAATCTCACGGTTTCAAGAGCAGATAAAACTTTTTGTTCAATATTTTTTTCATTTCGCATTTTCAGGCCGAATGCAACATTCTCAAAAACAGTCATATGCCCAAATAACGAGTTTTCCTGAAAAACAAATCCAATGTTTCTTTTTTCTGGGGGAATTTGCGAAACATTTTTTCCTGCAAAAAATATTTTGCCGGCGGAATTTTCCAGCCCTGCAATTGCTTTCAAAAGTGATGTTTTTCCGGAACCGCTTGGGCCCACAATTGAAACAAATGAACTTTCCGTTACAAAAAGATTTATAGGGCCAAGAGACCAATCGCCTAATTTAAGTTCAAGATTTTCAAGCCGGAGTTCCATTAAAACACTGTCCTTTCAGGGGAAATTTTTTCAATTAAATAAAATGAAATGAAACTCAAGGATATTAATACAACCCCCATTGCCGCTGCGGCATGAAGATCAAAAGAGGAAATTAGTCGATAAATGTAAACCGGCATTGTGGCATAAATGCCATCATAAAGCACAAGCACAAGACCTAGCTCTCCGAGAGAAACCGCAAAAGAAAAAATAACTGATGTGATAATGGCTTTCTTTATTCTGGGAAATTGTATTTCTGAAAAAACCTTAATCTGGTCTGCGCCAAGTGTTCTTGCTGTAAGAACAATTTCATTGCTTATTTTATCAAGGGAATTATTGATTATTCTGAAAGAGAAAGGAAATGCAACTATTGCATGCCCTGCAATTATAATCCATAACCCTGACCCAAAGGAAAGGTAATAACCAAAAGCCAGGGTTATAATTGAAATTGCAACAGATGAACTGAATATTACCAGGAGGGGGGAAATTTTTTCTTTTGAAATTCCAGCAAGCAAACCAATAAATGTTGCAAAAATACCAGAAATAAATGCAATTAACAGGCTATAAAAAACTGAGTTAATTGCGGTACTTCCTGTTACTGATTCGTTTGCGGAAAATATTTTTATAAAAGAAGCAACTGAAAAAGAGCCCGTGCTTGGTTCGGAAAATGCAAAAATAAAAATAGAGGAAAGCGGAAGCATAATAAACAAAACAGAAAATACAATAATTAATGCTTCTGTAAATCCATTACTTGAAAATAAATTTATATTTTTCTTTTTGAATTGGTTTCCTTTTGATGAAATTGAATATTTTTTGGAAAAATAAAAATAAACAAAAACAACTGCGCTTAAAATCAAAAATTGCACAAGGGCAAGGGCGGATCCGGCGGCAAAATCAAGGTTTCTTGTGATAAGCCGGTAAATTTCAACTTCAAGAGTCGTGAATTGTATTCCACCAAGAGTTATTACAATTGCAAAGCTCATAAAAGTGTAAATAAAAACAAGTGAACCTGCCGCGAGTATTGAGGGAACAAGCTGTGGAAGGGTTATCTTCAGGAAAACAGTTATTGGAGAAGCACCTAAAGATTTTGCGGCCTCTTCCATTTCATAATCAATGTTTTCCCATGACTCTGAAACAAATTTTGCAACAAGCGGGAAATTATAAAAAATATGCGCCAAAATAATTCCTGAAAAACCATAAATGAATTTCACCGGTGTTTCAAATCCAAAAAAATAAGCAAGGAAATTATTTATCCAGCCATTATTTCCAAACACTATTACAAATGAAAGCACCACAAGAATCGATGGAAAAACAAATGGCACAAGAGAAAGTGATTTTACAACGGTTTTTCCAGGAAAGTTTCTTTTTGCAAGCACAAAAGCAAGAGGAATCCCGAATAGTATTGAAAATACTGTTGAAAAAAAAGCCTGGTATAAGGAATTCCATATCAAAGGCAGGTTAGAGAAAATTAATTCAGAAAAATTCTGCCCTGAAAAAGAACTTAAAAAAACAGACATCAAAGGATAGACAAGAAAAACAAGGAAAATTCCCGTTACAAATAATCCCGCTATTCCCCTGAAATCATTATTTTTTCCCATTCTGAAATCCATTCCTCTTGCTTCTCATTAACCAACGCAGGATCAAGTTCCAACTGTTTTTTCGGGTATAATGCATACTCTTTGAATGCCACAGGAAGCTCAATGTCCTTATTTACAGGAAACATGAACTGATTGAAAGGAACCTCTTCCTGAAATGATTCTCCAAGGGAAAACTCAATGAACTTTTCAGCCAGAGCCCTGTTCTTTGTGCCTTTAACAATTCCCATTCCCTCTACCTGAAGGTAATGCCCTTCCTTAAATTCTGCCGCAAGATAATGGTTTATTTGTTCAAATTCCGCATAATAAGGCGGAGATGTCGCATAACTCAAGTATATAGGGATTTCCCCCGCACTGAAAAGCCCTGCGGATTCATCCCAGCCTTCGGTAACAACAAGAATATTTGGTTTGAATTCTTTCCAAAACTCTTTGTAACCGGGATCCCCATAAACGGATATAGTCCATAAAAGCAATGCAAGCCCCGGAGATGAAGACCTCGGATTCTGGATTGCGATTTTTTGTTTCAGCGAAGGATTAAGGAGATCGTTAAAACTGTTCAACCCTGAAACTTTTTCAGAATCATAAACAAATGCCAGATACCCGAAATCATAAGGCACCAAATAGGAACCCGCGAATTTCAAATTTTCAGGCACAACAGAAATATTTTTTGGATTAAATTCTTCAAGAACATTTTGTTCAATCGCCCTGTGTGCAAGGCTGTTATCTATCCCTATTACAACATCCGCTTTAGGGCTATTTTTTTCCAGTATTATTGTGCTAAGAACCTGCCCAGCATCCCCTTTTGCAACCATTTTTACTTTGCAATTGCATTGCTCCTCGAATTTAGGAATTATCTTTGGACCAATCCCATATTCTGAAACCATTGAATCATAAGTATAAATTGTAAGCACATTGCCTTCTTCCTGAGTTGGTGAATCCTGAACGCACCCCGCACTAATCAAAACTAAAAATAAAATTAAAATTAAACCAAAAAATTTCGACAATTAAAACACCTCTAAGAAAAAGAAATATGAAGGATTTAAAATCAAAATGTTTTTTTGAAATGAACGCAAAGCAATTGTCCGTCTTTGAACGTAATCGAAGCTTTTTTGTTTTTAAACGCATTACTTATTCCTTTTCCGATGCCGAATTCAAGGTCAAAGTTTTTGATATTATATCTGAAGCCCTTAAGCGAAAGATTTTTGATTCCGCCATTTATGGGGAACAAAGAAATTCTTTCCCCTGGAATCCCTTCCAGTGAGCATTTTTTCTTTACCAGAAAAATTTCCTGGTCATCATGGATTATTCTTGACCCTATTTTTCCAGGAATCTGGAGAAGGGAAAATACATTTGTAAGGGTCATGTCCGCACGCGTACCGACAGCGCCAAG
>PCWY01000065.1:0-11722 GCA_002762975.1 Candidatus Diapherotrites archaeon CG11_big_fil_rev_8_21_14_0_20_37_9
ACAGTGTTTTCAGGAATTTTTTCAAGGAAATCAAGCACAAACTGCGGCCTGCGAGAAGGATTTGAAAGCGCCTTCTCCTGTGCCCTCGGAATAACATCATTTCCAATTATTTGCCCCGCATCATCAAGCTTTGCAAGGTAAATATTGCCCTTGCCATCTTCTATAACCGCACAGGAATTTCTTAAAGAAATATTAGCTGAAAAATCAACTGGCCTATATACTATTGTCTGATAATAAGCAACAGAGCCTGCAGGAACGCCCGCATCCGGAGACTCATTGAAACCATACACGTAAGGGCTTTGAGTACTCTGAACACTACAAAACTCAGTGCCTGACCTCAAAGAATCAATGCCCCTATAGCGAGGCAATAATTGCCCTTCAACTAAAGGATCACCACATACAGCGGTATCGGTTGCCTGGCCCTCAGGTTGGTATGAAATTATTTCACGCCTAAGCATAGATGTTCCTGAATCAACATGACTACTTCCTGCAAGCACATTATAAGCCGCAGAAATGCCCGAACCATCCGAATAACCCTCAATTATAGCAGGGAATGCAATTGATGGTGAAAATTCAAGATTATAGGTTCCATCACTTGGATTGAGTTTTATGAAAAGAATCCTTGCAGGAACTTCCTTATTAATCTGAGCAAAGCTGTCCTTTTGTTCAACATTGATTATTTCCAAAGGAGTACTTGAAGAATCATAATCAAGGATAAGGAGATCGGATGCAGATGCATTGCTCGCGCCCTCACACGTTGAACAAAGATTTATTGACTTGGAAGGGTTGCTGTTTACAAAGCCGACTCCATAGCCATCCCTGTGCATCAAGCCATCTTTTATGCCGACAGAACCATCAATAGGCAAGTAATAGAGAAGATTCTTTGAAAAATCTCCCTGCTGTGAAAGCTCAACTTTTATTGTTGCAACAGGATCGCCTGAAGCAGGGTCAAAGAATTTCCACGGCTTATCATCAGCGAAATCAATATTCAGAATAACCCTGTATTTTCCAGGCTTTGAAAGAATCTTAAATTCATCGCCAGTGCCTCCTTCAACCTCAAAATCAAATCGCGAAGGCGAAGTCAGATAATTTGCCCAGCCCTCCCCAGTAGTTGAATCATAATACCCAAGCTGATTTGTGAAAAAATTACTTGACATATAAATATCGAAATCAGAAACAAAGTCGGATGTAAGTCCGTCCCTCATGAGGTTCACTGTAAAAGGAAGCGTAAGGTTTGCCGCGGTTTCGAAATTACCTGCTTCAGCAGCCGCCTGTATTTTATTTAACCTGTCAATTATAACCATTGTGAACTGCGTTGAATCACAAACTGTGAAATCATTTCCGCCGCACGCGGTTTCCAGTACAGGATTATTTGCAACCTTCCAATCATAATCAATTCTTGGGCTTTCGCCAGTTGTTCCGATATCAACCCCATCAAAGGTAGAGCAAATTCCCAATTGCCCGCCATTGAATTCAAGCAGGTATTTTTCCACATCAATTGTCAGCAAGTTCATATTATGGACATCTGCAATTTCCCCCGTACCGAACTCAAGCTCATTCGAAATTGTCTGCGCAACAGTATAGTAAAGCAATTCAAACTGGTTAAGCTCGGTTGTGAAATGATAATACTTGCTGTCCGGATTTGAAGAAACATACCTAAGCAAATCATGGTCAATTGCGCCCCTTCCATTCTCTAATCCAATTACATAAACTTCCACACCCTGTACTTTGAGAAAATCGGCTGAATTCTTTGTACGGTTAATTGAACTTGGTTTACCATCAGTCATTAAAACAACAATTTTTCTCCAAGTAGAATCAAGGTTCTTCTCAGCATATTTTTGGGAAGCAAAATCAATTGCCTTGTCAATAGGAGTGCCATCATATGTTCTCTCATTAGCAAGTGCACTATTCAATGAATCGGCATACTCCTGAGTCAGGAATTCCAAATTCGAATTATTGATTAATTTTATGTTACCTCCGCCAGCAAAAGTTATTATGCCAAGCCTCAGGTTTTCTTCAACATTAAGATTTGCCTGATCAGCATTCCTGAAAAATGATATGAATGAACTAACTGCCTGTTTCTCCCTATCAAATGGATCCCCGTTCATTGAATTGCTTGCATCAACAAGCAGGAAAATTGCAGCTTTCTTCGAATCAATTATTACAGGCGCATCAGGACTATCCTCTATAACAGACACACTTGTAATCGCACTTACACCTGAATTGTCAGGAGAACCATTGGAAGATAAAATAAGGCTTGTTTGCCCATTGCTTACTTTTTGTACAGGACCAGAAGCAACAGGATTATTATTTATGAGAACATCTGTGAAATTGTAAACAATATCCCCTTTTTCAGAATACGTTGCAAGATCAGGCAATTGAGCGGCATCAAAAGTTACAAGACCCTGTGAACCATTTAGAGTAAAAGTCTGGGAATCTGTTGTTTCGGAAATAATATTCTGAGGACCAAGATTATCCTGATGGAAAAATCCACTGCCATCATCAGTTACAAGATTTGTTGTATCATCAAAATTTTCTCCAATGCGTATAAAATCACTTGAGTAAAAAGCATCCGCACCAACAATACCACTTATAACATAAGAATAATCGCCTGCAACTTCAGGAACGAATGAATCAATTCCGCCAAAATCATTTCCATGCCCAATGCCGGAGAAATCAGTTGCACAATCATCAACTTCATGGAAACTTGCAACCGCAATTTCTTCATCCGCAGGATTGAATACTGAAACAGAAAACAACGGCTGGGTATAAGTGAATAAAGTATCTGCAAGAGGCACAACCTGTGAATCAGTACAGACCTGAACATAAATCGGCAATCCTGCAGCAACCTGCCCTTCACTCACACTAAAATTTCCGGTTTTGGAAACCGGTGTTAAAGCAGCAGCAAGAATTTTGAAAGTTATTTCCTGATTAGGATATGTTATTGTCGTCCCTGTAACTCTTGGCTCATCCATAAAACCAAATTCGTCTTTATATGAAACAGAAAGTGAAATATCTTTTAGAGTTGGAGAAATGAAAGACGGCATCATGCTGATTTTTTCAGGGAAAAGCACGGATGAGCCTGCAAGAACTGTAATCCCTTCAGCTACATTAAAATTAGGAAATTCACAAGCAATGTTTGCACAGCCAACTGCATTAACAGAAACTATTTTTGCGTTCACTTCACTGTTATTTTCAAGCACCCAGATAATTTCCCTTTCACCAGTAGCAGACAAACCAACTGGATTGTAAATGCTTTTTTCCCCGCCAATAAATGAAGATTGCCTGTCAAGAGAAACCTCAATTTCAGGGAAACCTGCGATTACCTCAACACCAGCAATTTTCTGCCAGTTGGTCGCACTCAGATTTGTTGCGAATTCAATTTCAAATTTATAAGAACCCCGATAAATCGAGAAAACATCAAAGTTATCCGTGTCACCCCAATGAACAACCCCGCCATCACAGGTTTTAGATGAATTTGCAATGTAATTATTTGCAATCTCATTTCTTTCCTCACCATCCACAAGCACCGCCCTGACAGCTACAATACTAGAAGTAGATGCACCATCAACACAGACACTTACAAAACTACTAATATCCTCAACCCTTAGAGTTGAACCAGGAGAAACATAAAACCTAAGCAAATCATCCGTGCTTGCATCAACCCATCTGCTTCCATCAGAAAAATCAAGGTTCATTGTAACAGAAACCGGATCCTCATAATGCCAGCAATGCGAACCCCCAGCAGTTCCTGTATCCGCGGTTCCACTTGTTCCGCCAATTCCGATTTCAGCAGTACCTGCAATAGCACCATCAGCAGGAACACCAACAGCACCATTTGCAAAAGCAATGGAAGAAACAACCACAAGTAAAAATAAAACTAATACTGCATTTTTCATAAACCCTCTAACCCCTCATCATTACCACGATTTATTATAAAATATGCAACAATCAAAGCAAGCCCGAGTATTATTATGGCAATTGCTATACTTAAAGGAAACAAATCCTCGTTTGTCTGCGAGGGCAAATCATTTACTTCCACAGGCTGTTCGGTAACACATGTGCCTGAACAGCAAACACCTTCACTTGAAGAATCAATTTCAGAACCATTACACATCTGACCTGAAGAACAAATAACCCCGTCAAGATTATTACAAGAATCCTTTTCAAGGACCCTGAAATCAAGTGCTTTCAAAACCTGCACATTGTTCCTGAAATCATCCACTGCAAGCGTATATTTTTTTGCCTCAACCGCAACAGAATCATTCAAACAAAAACCCTGCTGTATTCTCGAATCCCTGATTTTTTTCGAAGAAACATCATCTGTAAGCCTTAGCGCAATATTCAATTCTTCCTTTTCATTCACACCATCAAAACCGCAGACAGTTACCTTAAGCAAACCGGAACCTGAATTATATTCTGTTGCAACTTCAACCCGGCCTTCCTGAACAGTAGGAGAATCTTCAAAAGGCATTACATCGAAACAATAAAAATCCATTTGCTGACCGGCCTTTTCAACAGAAGAGCAAACCTTAAAGCGCTCAGCCAAGACAGATGAACTGAACGCAAAAGAATATGACCTTAAGTCCTCAACAAAAGGCAAATTATCTATATGCTCTGTTTTTTCAAATATTTTTTTTCCTGAAACTTCAACCCAGACCCTTGCATCAAAATCAGTGAAATCCGGATTATTGTAATGATCAGGAGAACTGCCCAAAAGTAAATTTAATTCAGCAGGTGCGCCGACAGAAAGTTTATTTGCAGAAATATCCAATTTTCTTATCCTTGATGTTGGACCAACAATTATTGCCCTGTTCCTGTACAAAGAAATCATTTTGCCTGATGCATCTCTGACTTCGATTCTGATTGCATAAGCACCCGGCAAAGAAGAGCCTTTAAGGTTTAATGCAACCGAAGACTCGGAGTTTGCAGGAACATCAATTTGCTTCGAATCTGTTGAATTAAAAGTTTCACATGAAGTATCATCCCATGTGCACAGCCCAGCCCAGACAGTTGCTGATTGCTGCGCTTTTGCAGAATTCTTTACAAAAACATTTCCAGAAATAATTGCATTAGGTTCTATCGGCGAACCAACAGGACCCTCTTGTCCATTGAAAACAGTTTTTGCCCTTATTATTGCAAGCACAGGAAAATTTCCTGAACCGGTTACAGTAAATTCTTTTCTAACAGGAGAAGCAAAAATATGCGGGATTCCTTTTACAGGAGCCCTTATGGTTCTGAAATAAACATCAAGCGAATATTTTCCGCCTGAAAGATTTGAAGGCAAGGCAATTTCAAAAGGAATTGTGCGCCTTGAATTTGCACCAACCCTTGCATCGAATTTTTTTTCAATAATAACATTATCCTCATTGAACTGCGAAGGATACCTATTAGCTGATTCATCTATAACAGAAACTTCCACAACAATGTAAGCGTCATTAAATGCAACCGATTCAAAATTCACAATAGTGAATTCACCTTTGAGATTATCACCTGAATTTACCGCTGAATTATCAAAGGCTATTGAAAGCGAACCGTTGTAAAATATTGCACCTTCGGCAAATGCAGTTGAAGCAAAAAGCACAACTAATGCCAAAAGAAAAAAATTCCGCATTCTAATTCCCCTCCTTTATATAATCCCTTACTGTTATTAAGAAGAATTCTTTTCCCGTAAGCGCGGTGTTCCTGACATTTATCCGCAAAGAAGCATCGTCCTCAACAGCGGCCCTGTCATTAAGGCTGAATACAAACTGTAATTTAGGGTCAATTTTATCAGGGAAATTTGGATATTTTTCAGGAGCATTAAGGTTAAGCGCCCCTGGTTTGTCCGGAGAGCCTTCAAAGCCGGAATAACAGCGGTTGATTATTGTAAACGAACCCGTGCCTCTTGAAACATCAACAGTAAAGCGATCCCTATCAAGCACATCCGCACCCACATTACCAACATAAAGACAAGAATCACCTGAAGCATTAAATATTACAACTCGTGAAATGCCTGCATCCTGAAAACCAACACCGTCCTTCAAATCAACTTTAAAATACAATGGGTGGACTCCGAAAACTTTCCTCGAACCATCAGATGGAACTTTCAAAACAACCGAATCAGCTTCAGGAAGAACAAAAGAATCATCAAAAGAATAATTTGAAGAATCTTTTTGCAATTTCATATCACTTTCAACATGCTTTGCTATTACAATTTCCACCTCAGTACCACAGCCGTTCTCCAAAAGGAATTCTGATGAAGCACCTGTTCTTGTTGCAATAACATCAGCAAAAGTGTCAATTGCCGCACCATCAATTGTAACGCATGAAACCTGAACAGAATCAGGCGAATCATAAGTTACAGGCAAAGGAACTGATTGGGCAATAAAACCAACTTTTTCTGCTTTCACATTAAATAGCGTTCCAGCAGGATACTCAGCAAACTCAGTAAAAAACAATCCATTTTCATTGGTGGTTCCGAAAACAACAGGTGATTCACCCGCACCATTAGTTATTGTAATATCCGCACCAACAACAGGAACAGGATTATCAGGATCTGCCTCACCAAGAACCTGAACAACCGCATTGTTTGTTCTGTCAGGAACAAGGAACGGTGGATTGACCTTTACAGTAAGTGGCCTTAATGCAGATACACTGAATATTGCCGAAACCCCGTCATCTGTTCTTGGAGTATTAAGATTAAGATCAAGAACCGCAACAGAAGTATCTGTTTTTGCAAATATTTTTGTCTGCCCTCTATATGAAAAATTATTTCCGAAAGAACCAAGCACAAGTTTTTTACCAAATTCAATATCCTGCGCGGTTGCAGTTACATTATCAGCAGTAATATCACGAACCTCAAATGTTTCGCCCTTATTCATAACCGAAAGTTCAACATTATCGAAACTGGATCCGCTTTGGTTAGTGATTCTGTATTTGAGCAGATACTCTTCGCCGGTTATAAGTGAAATAACTTCCGCACCTACAGAAACCCATTCAGGATAAATTTCACCAGCAACATCCATTAGGGAAAGATCAAATACAATTCCACAATTGTTCAAACAAAATGCTTCACCCAAAAAAGCACGCCACAAATAAAGTTCAGGATCAATTGGTTTGAAAGCGGATTCGCTTTTTGCGCCATACCTTACCTCAATAGGTACCTGTACATTATCTCCAGGATAGCCTTCAACATCCTTTATATGCAGCTTTACAACAAACTCATAAACACCAGCATCCAAATCCCCGAAAGAAGCAATAAGCTGCTTTGCATCTGCATCACCTGGAGAACACTCAGCATAATTTGCACCAGGAGTGAAACAGGTGTACAAAGAGTAATTCATTTTGTGCCCTGAAAAACCGTTAATTGCAATCACGCTATCGGCAGAATCAAGATTTTCCTCTAGGCCTGACCTTACAACAGTTGAAACATTATCTTCTTTTGAAGCAACAAGGATATTGAAAACAAAACTATAATCCTTGCTTTCATCAAGCTTGTTCACACTGCCTCCATTACTTCCAAGAATATCAACCAATTCAACATCAAAATCAGAAAATGCCTCAAGCTTTCTCAAATGCACTTTAATAGTATCCTTTGAACCCGCTGTAAGCGGATATGAAGAAGAAATAAATGGATAATATCCCTGCTTGGTAACAATAACATAAGGCCTTTTATCAATCTTGAATTCAACATACTCTGTTTTTCCCGTGCTTGATGTTTTTGCACTTGCCAGTTCTTTTCCTGTAAGAGAATCCACAAACAAAACATCCGCAGTAACTATTTTTGTAGTACCTTCCTTAACCTCAACCTGTAATTCACCATTAGAAACAACAAGAGTAATTGGCAATTCAATAAGAGTGCCTGCAGCAAGATCTTTTGACGATGATTCGCCTTCTAAATTTACGCCAGCAAGTGAAATCTGTGCCTTTGCTTTGTAATTGGATGGGGGAAGATTCTTTATTTCGTTTATTCCAGCACCATCAGTTTTACCAATAACAATAGGGAAAACATGATCGGCAGAATAAAGCTCAGTATCAGCATTTGCAATAGGGTCGCCGACAAAACTATTCACAATTATTTTCACAGTGCCAGCGGTTGTCAAAGTGGCCTTCTTGAGTTTTACTTCATCAGGAACATTATCAGCACCTTCTTTAAGTTCAGGTTCAACCACCTTCAGCACATAATCCGGGTGTGTCGCAATAACAGCATAATCCTTTTCCTCTTCAAGGTTAATGAACTTTAGCTCGCCGACAGAATCGGAAGTTGAAACAAGTGATTCATTATAAATATCATCAATAACCAAAATTGCCCTAACTCCCGCAATAGCAACAGTAGTTTCATTATCAACAAATTTAAGAATAATTTTTTTCGCAAGAGAAAGCCTCTGAACCTCGACAGTAATCCTTACAGGCGTTCCCGACTGAATATCAGAATTGTTTACAGTAAAGTCATCACTCAAAGTTGAAATAGGATAACCCATATCAGCAGAAGGAATAACCTCTATTTTGTATGACCCTGTGGGTATCTTATCAAATAGTTTTGAACCAGAAGCATCGCTTGTGCCCTGCGCAAAAGAAGATGCCCCGCTTTTTACCTTTACTGTAACGCCTTCAATAGCATCTCCTGATTCGGCATCCTTTACAAAAGCAGCGACTTTTCCAAAAAGATTTTTCTTGCTCAAGGAAACTGATACAACACCTGTCAAAGAAGCCAAAGAAACATTCTGTACTTTTTCATTGAAACCAATAACATTAATTGTTGCCTGCAAACTGCCGCAATTAACCTGAACCGAAACAGAATGATTGGACCCTGATTTTGAAAATGATGAAGGCGAACTGTTTGTCCGCGTACAGGAAAAAGACATTGAAACATCACTTGTCCCAGGAATCTTGTTTCCAGTAGCTGAATCCTTCAGCTCAAAATTAACCTGAACAATTTTAGGTTTTTCATCATCAAGCGTAAGCAGATATTCTTTCCCCGGTTCAATTGTCTCGGTTGATTCAAAATCCTCATAACCGGACTTTGACACAATAAGAGTAAGATCAGACCCAAAAAAATCGGTGATTGCCTCACCAAAATCATCAGTAGTTAATGATTTTTCTGCAGAAGTTCCGACAATTGAAATACCGGCTCCGCCAACAGGATTGGAATTAGAGTCAACAACAACAAGCTTTGCCGGAGCCCCGAAACCCAAAACAAAACCCAGAACCAAAAATGATATGCCCACTAAAAATAGGAAAATAAAAACAAGCAAAAGCAAAAAAGAAGGGACATATTTGTCAATCCGGTCAACTATTTGGTAGACTGGAATTTCCGGATCAATTTTATCCAAAACAACATAATAATTATCCTCGTAAGTAAAATAAATGTCTTTAATTTTCTGGACAAGGTTCTCAAACATATAACCAACAACAAAAATACTGTATATAAGATATATTTCTACTTTAAAAATATACTGCCTTTTCACACGAATAGCTATTTCTTCTTAAAATTAAGACAAACCGAATTAATGCAGTACCTCAACCGTTACGTCGGTTGGGTGCGCGTCCACCTTCGATAGGACATAAGAAGTATTCATTCAGCCAACAATGCACATACTATCTTCACCCAAAAGGGCTTGATAGAAGTTACTTCTTCTTAAAATTAAGACAAACCGAATTGATGCAATATCTTTTTCCTGTTGGTCCCGGACCATCATCAAAAACATGACCAAGATGAGATTTGCACTTTGCACAAACAACCTCAACACGCTTCATGCCAAAAGCAGTATCCTCAGTATCCTCATGCAATTCAACGCCCTTGGATTTTGCCACATCAGAAAAAGAAGGCCAGCCCGTACCTGAATCGAATTTGGTGTCACTTGAAAACAATTCATTTCCGCAGGCAACACAAGTGTACATACCATTTTCCTTGTGCTTATTGTATTTGCCCGTAAAGGGAATTTCCGTGCCCTTTTCTCTCAAAACATTATATTCCTGAGGAGAAAGCTTTTCTTTCCATTTTTTATCATCCGTTTTTTCCATTAACAACAACCTCTAAACACATAGCTGATTTTATAATATAAAAAGTTTTTTCCTAATTAAGAAAATACAAAGAATTGAAAAAAAATTAGGACCATCCATTGGTTCTATTATAGGCTTGATGCTCAGGACCTTCAACACAAATACCTGCCCTGCACTCAAGACCTTCATCACAATAATACCTTGCAGTAAAGCTACCAAATTCATCATTACCAAACCATTCACAACAATCTGACTCAAAACCACCGCAATTTACACTAGAACCTGACGAACCCGAAGAATCTGAATTAGAATAATCGGAAGCATAAGGGTCAGCATAATAATTGCTTCCCTGCGAACCGCCTGAATTGTAATTATAATTGTTGCTTGAAGGCGATTCAGGACAACCAGATAAAATTAAACATACCCCAACAAGAATCAAAGCAAATAATTTCATTCTAAAATTAGACAGTTAAAAAATTTAAATATTACTATTTTTTAAAATAATAAAAATTAACCAGCTCCACCGCCGCCACCGCCACCTCCTCCACCACCACCGCCGGATGAACCGCCTGATGATGATGCAGAACTTGCAGTATTGAAACCTGAAGAAAATGAAGATGCAAAAGAAGCACTAGAAAAAACAGCCATGCTGGAATATGCGGCATTGCTTTTTATCTGTCTTGCAAGAAGCGGGTCCTGAAGATTCTTTACAACTTTTTCTGCTATATCAAAAACCGTTGCAAAAACAAGGTATTGTTCCCAAAGAATAAGTTCAGGAATTGTTTTTGTTTTCATTGTACCAAAATCAGTGAGGTAGCGTTTGAGCCCTTCCCATTTAACGTAATGCTGTGCACCAAGCAATGTTCTTCTTGGCAATGCAACAGGGAAAAGCAGGATTAGCGAAGTAACCCCAATTAGTAGAAGAGCACCTACAATAAAAGGACTCAAAATAGAAAGGAAAAGCCCGCCGGAAATCAGGATAATTACACCAATAAAAATTAACGAGCCTATTTTTGTGGCTATACTTTTAGATGTAAGCATACGCGCAAACAGCATTATGCCAACCAAAGGCAATATTGTAAAATGGAACAAAGTAAATGCCACAATAGTCTGAAAAATCAAAGCAAGAACAAAATTAATTATCCACAAGACCACAAGAACCACGACGAAAATTTTTTGCCCGGTAAAATCAAAATAAGGGTCTTTTGTTTTGTTTGAAACAATTTGATTTTTGGTAAAATTAGACCATTTTGTAAAAAGCGAAGTTCTGGAACCTTTCTGTGAAGCTATTATTTCCTTAAGAGTTATTGAAGATACTTCCTCACCAGCATTAAACAAGGCCTGATACTTACTAGAAAGTTTTTCTGAACCAACAGAATCGAAAGAAAAAACTTTTTGATTGTTATTTGTTTTTGGTTTATCACTTTGCAGCGCATCAAAAAAAGCCATTAACCCGTATTTCTTTTTAGTAAAAACAAGCTGAATCAAAAGCTTTTCAGGAGAAGAAAGCTTATCCTTTCCCTGCATTAAAGTAAGCCTGAAATTTTCTCCAAAAAAAAGACCGAGAGGCTCCTTTTCCTTTTCAATCTTTAAGTGACCGCGTCTTGAAAGATCCATGAGAGTTGCAATCATACCATGAGTGGTTATTTTTAGCGCGTGAGCGGGAAACCCCGTGCCTTTAGGCATGGGATGAGAGCGAACCTATTTCTGTCAGAAAAAGCTTAATCTGTCTGAGTGG
>PCWY01000065.1:11764-12114 GCA_002762975.1 Candidatus Diapherotrites archaeon CG11_big_fil_rev_8_21_14_0_20_37_9
CCATATTAAAGGCGTTTGGGAGCACCACTTGGAGTGGGCGCCAAAGTACAGGTACAATGCTTTGCGCAAGCAGAGCATCAAGGAGGATTGTGAAGCAATCCTCGTGCAAATCGCGCAAGAGCGCGATTGGGAAATCCTAGAGTTAGCGGTTATGCCTGACCACGTGCACGTGATTTTGCGCACGCATAAACCTGAGAACCCGAGCGACATTCTATTCAGATTGAAGGGTCGCTCGGCATTCGAGCTGTTCAGGAAGCATCCGAACATGAGGAAGCGCTATTGGAAAGGGCACTTCTGGAGCAGAGGAAGCTTCTGCAGAAACATCGGCGTAGATATCGAAACAGAACGCA
>PCWY01000065.1:12140-14514 GCA_002762975.1 Candidatus Diapherotrites archaeon CG11_big_fil_rev_8_21_14_0_20_37_9
GCCCACGCCTTCAGGCGTGGGTAATTCACTTATATTTTAGTATGGCTTCTGGAACTATCATTATTTCAAAGGAAAAATATTCTGCCATGGAAAATGAATTAAAGACACTTAGGAACTCCGCAATTCACAAAAGGCTTTTGTATTTTGAGAAAAACATTTCACCCAAAAAATTTTCACGTGCTGATTTAGGTTTTTGATTTTTCTTTTATTCTGTTGATTGTTTTTTGCTGCTTTTTTGGGTTTGTTTTCATTTCATGCTCAAAAACATAAGCTTCGGCTGAATTTTTAACTATTTTAAAATAAAGTCTTATTGGAGGTCTTTTTAATTTTATTTCATAAAGCGATAATTTTGAATCCAATAATTTTCCTGCAGCTGACCCTAAAAACTCAATTTTGTCCAGCATTCTGGAGAGCAGGACTTTAATTTATTGGTTTTTGCCAGCGTTCTTTAATTGTTTTAAAATTATTCCATCAAAAATAAGTTTGTAATTATTCCTCATGGAATTATTTTTTTTAATATATCCAAATGTATTTTTTTAGCAGGTATCCGGGTCTATGCCATTATCCACAAGGCACTGGAAAAGCTCATCATTCCTTGAATCAAGCCTGTTATTGAGTTCGATTGTAGCGTTTGCATCGCTTAATTGTCCTGAATTTAAAAAAGGATCAACAAACTGGTTTACAATAAGACCACCTATAATGATGCCTGCAATAAAAACAATCAGCAGTATTTTCCTTTCATTTGTAAAAACACCTTCATTTTCTGCCATAGCAATAATCAATGGTTTTTCCTTATTTAATGCTTTCCGATAGCAAAAAAATATTTGCGGGGCTTTCATTCGCGCCTTAAAAGGCGCGGGTTTCCCGCCCGCCCCTAAAAAGTAAGACCGCTACGACATCGCTTTATTGGCATCCGGAGACGCTGATTTTGTTCCAGCAGTTGAATTGGCTCAAACTCCCAAAATGTAGCCTGGATCCCCCAAAATGTATCCAATCGTCAAAAAACGTAACTCCTAATGTAGCCTAAAAAACAGCATAATCTAACCGATTGCGATTAGGCGGATAACCTCAAACAATTATCTCCACCTAATTAGGGCCTAGTTAGGCTAAGAACTTTCAAACGCTTTATCAACCTAATTCAATCCGGCTTGAGAATGACTTTTTTGTACTGGTTGATGTAAACTTGGTACAAATATTTGACAAAAGGTCGCTCCTTTTTTTTAAAATCGACCTCTTTTAGAGCTAGGTAATACAACATTTTTTCCGCGTTAAAAATGTTAAGTAACGGATAATTGTTCTTGAGTAACACATAGTTCATTAATAGTCGGGACAATCGGCCATTCCCTTCCATAAACGGATGAATGCGGACAAACTTCAAGTGCGTTAATGCGGCTAATTCCAGCGGGTGAAGTACTTTTTCGGCTCGGTTAAACCATAAAAAGAATTGATCGAGTTCTCCCGGAATGCTTTCCGGTTTTGGCGGCAGGTAGTTTCCAACCATGTTCTGATGAATTCGAATATGCCCCGCTTCCGCATGAACATCTTTCAATTCCATAGCATGCACTTTTAGAATCAATTCCAAGTGGATAGGGCCATCATAATCGAATAAAAATTCAATGCAATTTTTCATGTTTTCGACTTCGCAAACATCTCGCTTAGCTTTTTTAACGGTTAATTTCTTTCCTTCCAAAACTGCCTTTGTTTCCTCATAACTTAATGAATTTCCTTCAATTGCGTTCGTGTTGTAAATGAAACTAACGATTTGCTCTTTTTCTGCTTTCCAAAACCCTTTCTTTATTTTGTGCGTTTTGGAGTAATTTTCTTTTAACAGTTCAATGACGTTGATTTGTTTGTAGGTCAACAACCGCTTGATAGGCATTACCTGTTCAAGCTCCTTTTCAGCCAGACCAAGATTGGAAAGGTCGGTTCCAATATATTTACGGTATTTTTTCCACTTGTTGCCGGAAATGCGGACGTTATTAGACAAATAAAAGTAGTCTTTGCCGTCTACTTTCTTCTTTTCCAGATAGCTCACATAATATCTAGGGAGCACAAAGAATAAAAGCTTAATTAGGGAGCACAATTCAGTATTTTTTAAATTGTGCCTCCAGACGATTACTAAAAAGTAGTGGTGTGGCCACCCATTCAGTAATGGCAATCCAGACGACAGGTATTTGTACCAGTTAGCCCGTACATGGCTCGCTGAATACCACACCTGCTCACACACCGAATCATTCCACTCCTGCCTCAAACGCATTTTTGGTATTGTCACCAAACGACTCAACATCACAGTTTACACACAAATTTTAGCCAGAATTATCCAGGCATTCGGATTGAAATATATTTTCTTTGAATGATAGGTTTTTTGCCTTCA
>PCWY01000009.1 GCA_002762975.1 Candidatus Diapherotrites archaeon CG11_big_fil_rev_8_21_14_0_20_37_9
TATGAAGGTGTTTGTAAAGCATGTTCCTGTGCAAGAGGGGATAAGGTAGCGGTTCTTGTTGACTCAACAGATTCTGAAAAAATGAACAAACTTGGATGGCAATCCATGGAAAATATTGCTTGTACTGAAGAAGCAAAACTCTGTGCTAACGGTACTGTGGTTGGAAGAGAAGCACCTTTCTGTGAGTTCCCTGATTGCCTATACGGAGACATTCCAACAGAAGATTCTCAACCAATTATAGTAAAGACAGATGTGCCGGGATTTGTCCCTGTGGAATTTTATGAGGTAAAGGAAATAAAGATTTATGACGATGGACGCATCACTATTGAGATAACAAAAGGGTTTGGTGATGATGGCACGGTTTCGCTTGAGGAAAAACGCATAAGCACACAGGAATTGGAAAACATTAAGGAATTTATAATCGGCACGAACTTCTTCGGGCTTTCAGAAGAGGATACACGCATTTGTGTTGCTGATGCGCCTACAAAAACACTCAGAATAAGCATTGGAACCAATAGCAATGAAATCATGGAAATCGGCGCGCAATGCGACATGGACCTAATGTCAGATACACTTAAAATAATTGAAAAAATTGACGCAATTGTGTCCTAATGCATAAATCTAATTAAAAAAAAGTAATTGCAGGAGGGAGGATTCGAACCTCCGAAGACACTAAGTCCCCAGATCTTGAGTCAGACCCGCAAGGAAAATTATGCCAAACATAAAGCTCATTCACGTCTGGTCCATTTGACCGCTTTGGTACTCCTGCAATAGAATAGGGCGGTCAAACTATCAAGCTAGGTTCTCGATAGTGCCCTAAAGACAATTCAATATACGAATTAATAAAAACCTTCCTTTAGCCAAGTATTGAATTTATTCAAATGTTTAGGGTTTTGAGGCGCCACTGTATCAAAAAATCGTTTTACATTAGCCATATAAAAAAACAAATAAAGTGCATTAGTACATTTCGGAACCAGATTGCCAGTGCGAAAATACAATAATTTAGCCGTATTTTCAGGCAACCATTATTAATTTTAAGTTCTTATTTTATGCATGGAAAAAGGCAATTTGCACAAGATTTTAGAGAGAAATCTCAGGGTTATAAAGAATTGTACTCATGAGTGCCAGAAAGGCATGGTGCTTATTGCAACGTATAAAAGCAGCCGTTACCCTCATTTTTACCCAAGGGATGCTGCGGCAATTGCAAGGGCACTTAGGGTTGTTGTTGAGGAAGGGCATTTTGAACAGGCATGCATCAAAATATTAGAGCATACTTCAAGGCTTTTAATGAATATTCAAGGTAAAA
This sequence comes from Candidatus Diapherotrites archaeon CG11_big_fil_rev_8_21_14_0_20_37_9, assembly GCA_002762975.1. GTDB lineage: Archaea > Iainarchaeota > Iainarchaeia > Iainarchaeales > Iainarchaeaceae > PCWY01. The sequence continues at coordinate 1,307 of PCWY01000009.1, forward strand.
ACGGGCATTGGAATCAGCGTTACAGTATACATGCAAAAGATCTTTCAATTTACAAGCAAGAGGATAATACTGCACACGGCATTTCATTTTTATGCAATTATCTTCTTGCCATTGAATCTGTTGAAAAAAAACCTAAAGATGGAAAAAAGATTTTCAAACAATGTATGAAGGCACTTAATGCTGCAATAAAAGATTATTTTGATAATGAAACAGGACTTTTCTGTTCAACTACATCTATACATGAATTTGCAATTGAAACCGGATTCACCCTCTGGACTAATTGTTCATATCTTGATGCCATGGAGCAGATGAAAAAAATTTCAGGCAAATATGGAAATGCAAAGGAAGGAAAATTTGTTTCTGAAAAAGCAGATGAATTGAAAAAAAATATTACAAAAAATCTTTTTGATGAAGGTAGATTCATTGCGAGATTGTATAAAAATAAGGCTAAGGATATGAGGGCTGACATAACTCTAATGAGTCCGCTGTATTTTGGTCTTTTTGATGCAAAAAAATGCGAATCAACAATTGAATTTATGAGGAAAAAACTTTGGGATAAAAAACTTGGTTTGCTTTACAGATTTGAAAGTGAAATTGGAGATTCTTTCATGCATAATCATGCAGGAATAGGCCCTTGGATACAGTACTCTGCGATGCTTGCTCAGTGTTATTTTAAAGCAGGTAAAAAAAAGAAAGGCGAAGAGACGCTTTCGCATATTGAAAAATTCAGGAGCAATAATGGTTTTTTGCCTGAGCATGTTGCATCAAAGGAAAGTTTTGATGATTTCTGGAAAAAAGAATGGCTTACAGGAATGGATTTTGAAAAGGAATTTAATAAAGAAATACTTCTTGATAAAGTGGATTTTGACAGGATTGCGAACGAACTTTATTTTATGGCAAGATCGTACAGAAAAATCAGGTCAAATTATAAAAATCACAAAAGGCCATACATTAGGTTTGGTGTTCCGCTGGCTTGGAGCCATGCGGAATTTATCACCGCAACCATTTTAAGGGAAAAATCCAATTAATCAGATTTTTCCGACCAAATCAAGACCTGGTTTGAGTGTTTTTTGCCCTGGTCTCCATGAAGCCGGACACACAAGGCCTTTGTTTTCCCTCACAAACTTTGCAGCCTGAAGTTTTCTCAGAGTTTCCTGTGCACTTCGCCCTATACTATTATCATGGATTTCTATTGATTTTAGAACACCATCAGGATCAATTATGAAACTTGCTCTAAGTGACATACCTTCTTCTTCAATATAAGTTCCGAACATTTTGCATAGTTTTCCTGTCGGATCTGCAAGCATAGGGTATTTGATTTTTTTTATTGCTTCCGAATTATCATGCCATGCTTTGTGGACAAATACTGTATCAGTACTTACACTTAATATTTCCGCACCAAGTTTTTTAAAATCCTCGTGAAGCATTGCCGCTTCCTCCAGTTCTGTCGGGCAGACAAATGTGAAATCTGCCGGATAGAAAAGCATTACAATCCACTTTCCGGAATAATCTGAAAGTTTCACTTTTTTTTCAGCTTCCTCATGAAAGGCAAGCACTTCAAAATTTTCTACTTTTTCGCCTATTTTCACCAAATCAAATCACACTCCGTTAAAAAAATTTGTTAAAAAAATGAAATTATTTTTTGAATTCCAATAATTGTCCTGCTGAAATTCTAATGTAATGTTCAGGGCAAATGGTAATTGCTCCGCGCTGTCCTGAAGAGAGCTTTTCAACGAATCTTCCGTGTAAAAGAATTTCCTTCAAAGGCAAGGCAGTTTCACCTAAAATGAGTTTTGAATCAGGGTAAATACAACCTGAAAAAACTTCTCCTGTAAAGGTCATTTCTTTGCCAAGCTCATAAATGCCTTCAAGGATAAATGAGCCGTCTTTTTTCTCAATTTGCAATTCATTTGAATGCTCATTTTTTTTCATTTGCTCTAACGATTTTGCATGATCCGGAATACATATTCCGATTGATTTTTTCTGTTCGATTTTTTTTGATAGCATTAAATCTAAAACACTCATTCTAAACCCTAGAAGATTGCTGACGAGGTTAATAAAAATATTACTAAAAACCGAAAAATCAGGGTAAATTCCAAGGGTATTATAAGGAATTTGGGGGTTTGATTTTAGAGATAACTGTGAATGTGGATGAATGGTTTGGCAAGAACAGGTATAAGGCAGACAGCTTTTCAGATGTTAAAAAACTTGTTAAACTAAAAAATGACCAAAAAAAAATTATTTCTTGTATAATACCTACACTTAATGAAGCGGAAACAATTGGAAAAGTGGTTTCTGAACTGAAATCAAAACTTATTGATAATAAGAAAAAAAAATTGCTTGATGAAATAATAGTTGTTGATTCAGGATCAACTGATAATACAAAAGAAGAGGCTGAAAAAGCTGGTGCAATTTTTTATAATTCCGGAAAAATAATGAACAAATACGGTTTCAAGCGCGGCAAAGGAGAAAACCTCTGGAAAAGCCTTTACGTTGCAAAAGGAGACATTATTGTATGGGTTGATGCGGATATCAAGAATATGAGTCCAAAGTTCATTTATGGTCTTGTGGGTCCATTGCTTACAAATAAAAAAATTAGTTTCACTAAGGCATTTTACCAAAGGCCTATAAAAGTCGGAAAAGAATTAAGACCTCTTGGAGGTGGAAGAGTTACAGAGCTCCTGATAAGGCCACTTTTCAACATGTATTTCCCACAGCTTTCTGGTTTTATTCAGCCACTTAGCGGAGAATATGCTGGCAGGCGTGAAATACTTGAAAAAATACCTTTTTTCACAGGGTACGGAGTGGAAACTGCAATGTTAATTGATATTGAAAAAAAATTTGGTCTTGAAAAAATGGCACAAGTAGATTTGATTAAAAGAATTCACCGAAACCAGTCATTGCAGAATCTGAGCAACATGTCATTTGGAATTTTGCAGGTTTTTGCAAGAAGAGCCAATACCCTTGGAAAGCTTATTCAGGTTCAGAAAATAAAAAAAACGTATAGAGTAATTGAATCCAAAAAGGAAAAAAGCAAAATAAGTTATACTTTGAGAAAAAAACCAATTACTGAAATACAAAGACCACCTATAATAACTATTACTGAGTATAGAAAAAAGTTCAAAAAATTTCCATCGTGGTTGGAAGCATGAAAATTATTTTCACTGATCTTGATTCGACTTTGCTTGACCATGAAACTTATTCATTCAAGGATGCACAGGAAGCAATTAAGCAAGTAAAAGCAAAAAAAATTCCAATTATAATTGTTTCAAGCAAAACAAGAGCAGAGATAGAGGAATGGCAAAAAAGAATTGGAATAAAGGATCCTTTTGTTTGTGAAAATGGAGCGGCAATTTTTTTTCCAGAAAAATATTTTTCAAAAAATATAATCGGAGCCGAAAAGGAAGGCAAATATTATGCGATAAAATTTTCACCTGGAATTAATGAAATTCGAAAAGGTATTTCAAAAATAAGAGAAAATGGTTTTGAGATTAAATGTCTAAATGAAATGTCTCTTGAGGAAGTTTGTAAGATAACTAATCTGGATAAGAACATGGCTGCACTTGCAAGGGAACGGGAATTTGAGGAGTGTTTTGTGAGCGAAGCTGATTCAAAAGAACTTGAAAATGAAATAAAATCTATTGGTTTTGAATACACTAAAGGTGGAAGGTTCCACCATATAATGAAAAATCACAGCAAAGGAAAAGCAGTGAAAAAACTTGTTGAAATTTTTAGAATAGAATTTGGAAATGTGAAATCAATTGCAGTCGGAGACAGCACGAATGATTTTGGAATGCTTAAAGCCGCGGATAATGGTTATCTTGTCATGAGACCTGATGGAAGTTATGCATCAGACGTCTTTCTGAAAGCAAAAGGAATTGGTCCGAAGGGATGGGCGTATGCAGTAAAGGAATTTATTAAACAGTAAAATAACAATACAATTATTTTGAAAGCGCTTTTGTAACCCTAACAAAGGATTTTGCAAGTTCTTCAAGGCGTTCAATAATTTTTTCATCAGCAACCTCATTTCCTCGAAAGGCATTTTCTTCAGCATAAACAAATCTAGGCAAAATATGGCAGCGGTAATCCAGCATCAGGCTGTTGGCAAAGGGCATTACTGACATGTAGCTCTTTGAACCGCCCGCAGTACACAAAAAACCAATTATTTTGTCCTTCCATGCACTTCCTGTAAGCTCGACAAGATTTTTTGCAGCAGCATTTAAATCATAATTGTAAATTGGAGATGCAATAACAATTCCTTGAGCTGATGAAAGTTTTTTTGTGAGAATTTTGACATTTTTGTTTTCATAACATTTATTGCCATCACATATAGGCAGTTGGATTTTTGAAAGATCAACAAAATCAACATTTTTATGAGTTTTTTTCAGTATTTTTAAAAATCGCATTGCAAGCACTCTTGTTCTGCTTGTTGAACTGAAGCTGCAGTTTATTATGCATAATTTCATGGAGAATATAAGAATTAATCTTATTTAAAGATAATGAAAATGCAGAAAATCGCGGCAAGTTGAAAATTAAGTGTAATTTCTGCCATTAAACACAACATAATGGCTTTTACAGTATTAGACAAGTATTTTAAATGTTAAAAAGTTATATATACTGAAACTTTTTCTAAAAGAAGGTGTGTTTTGTTGAAAACAATAATGGTAGTAGATGATGAGGAAGATATCAGGGAATCGGTGAAAACCCTGTTGGAAGCAAATAGTTACAAGGTTATTCTGGCAAAGAATGGTGATGACTGTCTTAAAAAAATTGCAAAAGGCAAACCGGATCTTATTCTAATGGATATAATGATGCCAGGAACTCCGGTAAGGGAAGTTGTGGAGAAGATAACGGGAACAAAAATAGCTTATTTCAGTGTTGTAAAAACAACTGAAGCGGAAATGGAGAAGCTCATGAAAAAGAATGTTGTTTCATTTATACAAAAACCATTTGATATTAATGAACTGCTTGCAAAAGTAAAAGAGTTAACGGGTAATTAAAATGAATGTACTTGAAGAACTTAAAGGCGAGAACATGCTTCTTGTCTTTTTTGATGACCCTGAAACATATAACCATAGCATCCCTGCAATAGCAAAACAGGTTTCTGGTGAAACGGTACTTTATCTTACACTGAACAAAACAGCTAAGGCGATTAAAGAAATTTTTGAAAAAAACAAGGTTAAAACAGATAATTTTTTGTTCATTGATTGTATTACAAAAAGCGTTCTTTCTGCAAGAAATACTGAAGATTGCATTTTTGTGAGCCACCCTACAGCATTTACTGAAATTTCAATTGCAATTTCTAAGGCAATGAAAAAAGGGTATAATTTTTTTATAATGGATTCACTTACGAACCTGCTTGTTTATGAAAATCAGAACACGGTAAGCAAGTTTGTTTCAAGCATTTCAACAAGAGTAAAGACAATTGATGGAACTGGAATAATTTATGCAATGAAATCAGCTGAGCAGGATACAATTGTGCGTGAAGCCAAGCTATTTGCTGATAAAATAGTTACATTCAAATAACCTGCAAATATATAACTAAAAAAGGTATTACATGAGAAAAAAAACTGATTTTGGAGAAATGTTTTTCAACAGCATACAAAAAAAACTGTTTATTGCATTTCTGTTAATATCTTTGGGGCCAATTCTTATCACAACTTATTTCAGTTTTGTCTCAGTAAATGATTACATTTTTGACAATGCGCTTTCACAGAATCTTTCAGTGGTTGAAAACACTAAAAATGAACTGCAATTGTACATTAAAATCCAAATTGATGATGCTATTATACTCAGCAATTTACATACAACAAAATCTGTTCTTAGAGCAAAAGACAATAAGGACATTGATCCGATCACAGGAAAAACGCTTGAACAGGCAATAAATGAACTTGAAACACAATTCCTTGTAATGGCACAAAATAAGAAAGACTACCTGCAAATAAGGTTGCTTGATGAAAAAGGTTATGAGCTTGTGAGAGTGAATTCGAAACAGGGTGATGCGTATGCCGTGCCCGCAGAAGGCCTGCAATACAAGGGAAACAGGAATTATTTTATTGATACGATGGCGCTTCCTAAAACAGCAAATTACATTTCAAATCTAAATTTAAATGTTGAAAACAGCAGGATAGAAATCCCTTATGTGCCCACAATGAGGTTTATTTCAAAAGTAAATAATGAAGAAGGAAAAACTGTAGGCCTGATTGTAATAAACATTGATGCAAAACAATTGCTTGAAAAAACCAAAAAATACGGCGAACAGATTTTCCTTGCAAATAATTCAGGCGGATACCTTAACCACCAGGATATAATAAAAAATTTCGGATTTGATCTGGGAAAGGACTACAATATGTTCGAGGATATGCCTGAACTTACTGCTTTGTTTTCACAGAACATAGTAAGTGTTGTCACAGATGAAGTTGTAATAAATGCAGAACGCATATATTATAGTTCTGATGACCCAAGCAAAGCATTTATTATTGTCTCCGCACAAAACAAAAAGGATATTTTGAGTCCGCTCACAAATTTCCAGTTAACCTATTTTGCAATTATTATTATTCTGTTTATTTTTATTTTCGGCAGTTCATTCTACCTTTCAGAATCTATTTCCAAACCAGTAAAAAATCTTTATGAAGGAATAAAAGAAATTGAAAAAGGAAACTTTTATTTCAAAGTAAAAAAGCCGGGTACAAATGATGAATTTGATGAACTGACTGAAACATTCAATAAAACAAATGAAATGCTCCTTAAATCAGAAAAACAAAGAGAAGAAATTGATAAGGCAAAAACCGAGTTTATAAGCATCACCTCTCATGAACTCAGAAGCCCTATGACGCCCATGAAGGCACAGCTCCAAATGCTGGAACACGGGTACTTCGGAAAACTTAATGCCAAGCAAAGTAAAAGTGTGGAATTAATTTTAAAAAATGCCGAACACCTTGACCACATAATCCAGGATTTCCTAGAAATTTCAAGGATTGAAGCGGCGAGACTTAAATTCCATTTTGTGAATACCAATCTAAACAAAATAATTGAAGAAACAATTGATACAATGTCTGGTTTCATGAAAGAGAAAAAAATAAAGATTATAAACAAATCAGAAAAACTGCCTAATATTATGTGCGATCCTAACAGAGTAAGCCAGGTATTTAGAAATCTACTCAATAATGCAATAAAATTTTCACCGGAAAAAAGCACCATAACAGTCGGGGCACAAATCAAAGAAGAATATATTGAGTTCTATGTTAAGGATGAAGGCATAGGGATAGAACCTGAGAACAGAATAAGAATTTTTGAACCTTTTTTCCAGGCAGAACAGACAATATATCGGGAACATCAGGGCACAGGACTTGGATTAGCAATATGTAAAGGCATAGTTGAATCTCAAAATGGAAGCCTTTGGGTTGAAAGCAAGCATGGAAAAGGAGCAGTATTTTTCTTTACCTTGCCATTGAAGCCAATCAGTGAAATTAAACCTATAAAAATTCTTTTTTCAAATAAGAGCAATATTGATGAAAAAATAAAACAGATTTTCCTATCTTACCTTGGGCCAATAGGAGAAAGTGAGTATATTAGGTTAAAAGAAAAGGGACTCAGACAAGCGCAGATTAAGGATTATATTAAAGAACTCATGGAAAACAGCATAATTCCAAAAACTACCGCCGATGAAATGTTAGCTAAATTAGAATCCGCCTACAGCCTGAAAAAATCCGAGAATGAAAAGAAAATTGCAATTAAAGAGGAATATGTAAAATTGCTTGGCCCGATGGGTGAGAACAGGTTTAAATTCCTTAACAATCCAACGGATAGAGTTGAAGTGCTAAGCGATATAAAAATACTTGAAAACCAGGGAATTATAACAAAAAGAGAACAAGTTGAATTCAAATCCAAAATAGAAAAAATATTAAACTGAAAAGCATTAAAAACTAGGGATATTATGAAACTAAGCACACTGATGGCGGGATCTTTTCTTTTCATGGGCATAATACTGCTTGCTATTGGAATTTTTGGAACTCTTTCAATTCAGGAAATACAGAATAAATACACTGAATTGCATAATGTTTCAGAGCATATTGAAAAATTTAATCAGTTTACTCCAAAAATGGTGAAGTTAGTAAATACCAAAACAATAGAGGAATTTGAAACACAAAAAAAAGCATTTGAAACAGAAGAAAATTCATTCATGCAAGAGCATAGCAAAATTAGCGAGGAAAATTATTTTGATATTATTGCACATGATTCGCAGACTGATAAATTCAGCATTATTTCATCTGAACTAATTGAAGCGCATAAACAGTTTTTGAATCATGGAGAAGTGCTTGTAAAAGGACAGGAACTTGAAGAAACCCAATATGAAAAACTTGTAATATTACTTTCAAGTCATGGAAATGATGGGCTGGAAACAGATATTGCAAAAATTGGTTTGCTTTCAAAACAAACACTATACAACTACAAAAACAAGGACTCATTTTCAAAGTGGCTTGATAAAATTGATTCAGTAACAACAGAGGTAAAAGAATCCGACATTACTCAAGTTGAAAAAGATTCTGCAATAGAAATTCTTACTGAGTACAAGGAAATTGTATCAACTTATGGAAATATTGTTGTATCACAAAAAAATATTGAAAAAATAAGGCAAGATAAAATTGATGAACTTATATTGCTTAACCAACAGGTTCAACAGGAAAGACACAAAGCAATTTCTGCAAAAACTGCGGAAATTGAAGCAATTGTAAGTGACAAAAATAATATCATTTACAACCTCATGATATTCACATTGCTTATTTCAATAGCACTTGGAATACTTATTTCCCATTCTATTTCAGGCGGAATAAGGCACATAACAGAAAATGTTGAGGAAATAAGCAAAGGCAATTTTAATGTGGAAATTGACAGCAAAACAAGCATAGAGGAAATAAATATGCTCGGAAGGGCGCTGGACAGGATAATGAAAACAATGAAACTTGCCGTGCTTGAAACAGAATTCAGGTATAAAAATACAAAAGATAGCATCAGTCCGGAAAATAAGCTTAATGAGGCATTTAGGGTATAGGGGGGAAAAGAAAATGGAATTAACTTTGGCCGAATACGCAATTTTATTGATTTCTTTTGCAAGAATTTTTATTTCAGGATTTATTTTCTGGGCATATACAAAAAACAGGAGCAAGATAGCCCTTTATTTTTCAGCTTTCTTTTTACTTTTTGCATTACAGGGGATATTCAGGATTACAACCATTTTTACAGGAGAATTAATATTCTATTTTTTCCACGTATTAACATTGACACTTGGATCGGCAGTTATATTCGAGGCACTCCATTCAATAGGAGTTAAGTGGATAAGAGAATACAAAGCAACTGAGGCAATAATTTTATTTTCAATTCTGATTTCATACTATGATACCTTTGTTTTAGGCGGATTGAATTCTGAGCTGGCGAATGCACCTGCAATGATAATCACTCTTGCAACTACAGGAACTGCACTTATAATTTCAGGATATTATTTCTACTTATTCGGAAAGGATATTCCAAAAATAGGCAGAATGCTTATTGTTGAAGGATTTATACTTGAAGGGATACTGCTGTTCTTCACCCCGTCTCTTGTGAGGCTGGGTCTTGTTCACCTGTCATTTGCATTCGGATTTGTATTCACCCTTGCAATTGGCATAGGTTGGTTTTTTAGCACTACAAAAAAACAGGGGAAAAGATAATAATGGATATAAAATTCAGATTCATGATTGCTGTTGGCCTTGCCAGCATCATATATACAACCACTACATTGTATGTTAGAACACTTTCGGAACCAATGACCCTTGGATTGTTGTTTTTTACAGTACTAAGTTTCTGGGTAATAGGAATTATTCTCGAATATTCCATTACTGCACCTATTAAAAAATTGACTAAGGATCTTAATGAAATACGTGCAGGAAATTTAAGCAGGCACATTGAAATAAAAACGGATGATGAAATAGAGGATCTTGCCGATTCAGTAAAGGGAATCCTTGTAAGCATGAAACTTGCGATAATGAGAACAGGAGTTTCAAAAGAAGATGTTGGGATAGGGAAAATAATTGAAGCAAAAGAAAAAGCCGAGGAAAAATACAAGAATATT
>PCWY01000075.1 GCA_002762975.1 Candidatus Diapherotrites archaeon CG11_big_fil_rev_8_21_14_0_20_37_9
AAAACTGCTTTTTTTGATGTTTCTAAAAAGGAACTCGAAAAATATTTTGGTTCACTAGATACTGAAAGCATGAATATGCTTGCAGGAATTATGCTGCATAGCATGTATGGGCTTGGAAAACTTGAGTTAATGATGGAAGATAATTTCCTTGAGGAAATAACCATCAACAGCAGCAAAACACCTGTTGTTGTTTACCATAGGAAGCATGGTTGGCTGAAAACTAATATGAAGCTTGAATCAGAGGATGCGATTTATAATTATGCAAGCCAAATTGCAAGAAAAGTCGGAAGGGACATTACAACACTTAGCCCAATTCTTGATGCACATTTATTATCAGGGGATAGGGTTAATGCGACACTGCATCCAATCAGTTCATTTGGAAATACTTTAACAATCAGGCGCTTTGCAAGAAGACCTTGGACAATAATTGACTTTATTGGAAAGAGCCACACAATGAATGTTGAAATGGCGTCTGTGCTTTGGCTTGCAATGCAGTATGAAATGAACATTATTATTGCGGGCGGAACGGCTTCTGGAAAAACAAGCACGCTTAATGCGCTTTCGGCGTTCATGCCAAATTACCACAGGATTATTTCCATTGAGGATGTACGGGAACTTTTTTTGCCGAAGTATTTGCATGATAATTGGGTGCCGCTTACAACAAGGAATCCGAATCAGGAAAGCAAGGGAGAAGTTACAATGCTTGACCTTATGCAGTCAAGTTTGAGAATGAGGCCTGACAGAATTATTGTTGGTGAAATTAGGAGACATACTGAAGCAGAGGTTTTGTTTGAAGCAATGCATACAGGGCACAGTGTTTACAGCACACTACACGCAAACAGCTCAAACCAGGCTCTAAGGCGACTTATAGAGGAGCCTATTAGCATTCCCCCGCTTGAGGTTGAGGCAATTGATCTTATTCTTGTTCAGCACAGGGACAGGAAGCATAATGTGAGAAGGACATTTGAAATTGCGGAAATCGATACAGGTGTTGGTGATCAACAGCTTAACTCGAATACTATTTTCAAGTGGCTTCCCCGGGAAGATGAGTGGGAAACAACCAATCCTGCTTCAAAGTTTGTGAGAAATCTCAACCTTAATACAGGAATGACAGAAACTGAGATTACAAAGGAACTGGAGGAACGAGCCAGGATACTGAACTGGATGTCTGAAACTAATCAGAATGACATTGACCAGGTTGGTAATCTTATGAATTTGTTTTACTCACAGCCTGATTTGGTTGTAAAGGCGGCAAAGAAGAAACTCGACCCGAAGGAACTTTTCAAGGTGGATTAATTGCAGATAAAATTCATGCTTTTTTCTCTGGAAAGAATAAACAAGATGAACAGGAAATTCATTTGGATTGGAGAAAGGCTTTCAAGGGTTTTTTATAATTTAAAGTACGATCTTTACAAGGCAAATGTGGATACAAGCGCTGAAAGATATCTTACTGCATCATTTTTTTCTGCGGCAATTTATGGAATACTTTTTTTCTCTTTTTTCTACGCGCTTTTTTTCATGAGGGATGGTGAGATTCTTGCGGATAATTCAATTATTGCAACTTTATTCGGATTGATTTTTTTCATTGTTTTTTTTGCATTGCATTTAGTATACCCGAAAATCATTGCACAAAAATATTCTTCAGGAATTGATCAAAGTTTATTATTTGCACTTAACAGCATGCTTATTCAGGTGAGCAGCGGAGTTTCATTATTTGATGCAATGTCAAATGTGAGCAAATCAAATTATGGAAATGTTTCGGGTGAATTCGGAAAAGTTGTAAAGGATATTAATTCTGGTGAGAGTGAGGCAAGGGCGCTTGAGAAACTTGCGGTAAAAACCAACAGCGAATATATGAAAAAAATAATTTGGCAACTGATTACTGCATTAAGGAGCGGGGCTTCACTTAAGGGCTCGCTTGAAACAGTAGTGCAGTTACTTAATAGACTGCAGCTTAGGGCAATAAAGAATTATGCTGCAGAGCTCAACATGTGGATTCTTCTTTATTTGATGCTTGCCGCGGCAATACCTACAATTGGAATCACTTTTTTGGTTATTCTTTCAGCAATGGCTGGCGCTTCAGTTGGACCTGAAACGATTATACTGTTCATTCTTTTTGCAGGAGCAATGCAGGTTATGCTTATTGGCTTTGTCAAAACAAGGGTTCCTAAGGTGTATGTATGACTTTTTTTGACCGATTTTATAGGAGCCTTTCGGATTTTATTCCTGAGAAAAAAAAGAAAAGTGCGGTTTACAATGCACTTACTTATTCAGGGCATAGAGTTGATTTTGATATTTGGCTCGGTAAAAGAATTTTTCTTATCGGGCTTCTCGGAGTAATCGGTTTTCTTTTGCCTTGGACTATCGGCAAAACATTTGGTTTTTTTAATTTTGAAAAAACAGCCAATATAATTATTGGCGATTTTGCAATTCTGATTTTTACGGAACCTTTGTTTGTTTCGATTGTTCTTTCAATGGCAATGGCAGGAATAACAACCGCACTTTTGTATTTACACATTTATTATAAAATTGAGAGCAGAACTGCGATTGTGGAATCTGTGCTGCCTGATTTTCTCATGCTTGTTTCAAGTAATGTGAGTGCAGGCATGACTCCTTTTGCCGCTTTCAGGGCTGCGGCCAGAAAAGAATTCGGACCACTGAGCGAAGAAATAAAAGTCGCCACTGCAAAGGCTCTTGGAACGCAGAGTTTTACTGAAGCACTTTTGAATTTAAAAAACAGGATAAAGAGTTCACAATTAGAGGAAACTGTTTCTTTTTTCGGCCAATCATTAAGATCAGGCGGAAAATTGTCCGCGCTTCTTGAAACATCTGCAAATTATCTCAGGGATATTCAGGAAATGAGAAAAGAGTTGCTTGCTACAACAAAAATGTATGTTCTTTTTGTGGCTTTTGTTGTTGTAATCGGAACTCCGCTTCTGATGGCAATTTCAGTGCAATTTCTTGTTATGGTAACAAACATTCAGGCACAAAGCAGTTTTGACAGTTCTGGAAGCCCTGTTGGTTTTTTATCATCGCAACTGAACATTACCCCTGAATTCATGGAAATGGCTGCACTGCTTCTTTTCTTCATAAATGCTTTGCTTTCATCCCTTTTCATCGGCGTTCTTAACAAAGGAAAGGCAAAACTTGGATTGATTAATTTCCCTTTGATTTTTATTGCTACAGTTATCGTGTTTTTTATTGCAAGAACAGTATTTTCACAATTCTTGAGCTTTTAACAAACATAAAATATTTTCAAGGAAACAGAAGGTTTAAAAAGTAAAAATGCTTTAGATGATACAATATCTTTAGGAATAGGAGGTGAAATGGAATGTTTGGAAAAAAAGGACAAGGTACTACTGAATATCTCATCATTCTTGCAATAATCATTGTAATTGCATTGGTTGTTGTTGGAGTAATGGGTTGGTTCCCTGGTTTATCGGCAGGAATTACTGAGTCACAGAGTAAAGCTTACTGGCAGTCAACATCCCCTGTTGGGATACTTGAATACAGTATAAGCGGTGCTGATGCTAACTTTATTTTGAGGAACACATCCACAAAGAAAGTTACTGTTACATCAATCACTCTTGACGGAACAGATCTTGGAGTGCCTTCAACGGCTATTGCTGCAGGTGCTGATCAGAACACAAGTGGAACTCCGCCAAGTTGTACATCAGGTGATTCATACAACTATGATGTGGTAATAACCTATAACACTACAGGTGGTTTGTCAGGTGCAAAAGTCACAGGAAATAAACCATTAGTAGGAACATGTTCATAATTCAAATAGTAGTCCCCTGAAGGGGACTATTTCCTATTTTTTAAAAAAAATCAGATTTGCGGGATTTGACCGTTCATTTTAAAATCAAAACAATTCTATTCCTATAGGGGTTTTGATGGATAAATTTACCAATGAGGAAGCGGAGATTCTTAAACCGTTTTTTTCTAATTTAGATAAGGATATTTTTGTTCTTGTTAATCTACCTGAAGTTGTAAAGGGTGCTCTTTTTTCACGGTACAGCAGAACAGCAAAAAGCATTAGGCGGCTTCTTTTAGATGAATTCATTAATGATGAAAAAATGGGTTTTAAGGAAATTGTTGCATTTTCGGAAAAAATGGGTTATGATCAGGTTGTTGCCACGCAAAAGGCAGAAGAATTTTATGATCGAGTTTTGGTTGGTTATGGTGATGATTCTGTTGCCGAATTAGGCGGAGCGCACATCGCATGCGAGAATGTGAGCAATATTGTTTCAAAGATACTTGAGGATTCAAGGATAGGAATTTCACCACTTGAGAAAAGCACTAGGTATGTTTATTTTGATAAGAAAATTGAAGGGGAATATCTTTATGTGCGCGAACCAGGTATAATGGAATCAAAGTATGCTGATGAGTACATTGAAACATGCGATTCTCTTTTTGATTCTTATTCAAGGTTAATTGAGCCAACAAAAAAATGGTTAATGGAAAAGTTTCCACAGGATTCGGAAACAAGTGACAGGGCATATGGTTCAACAATCAGGGCAAAGGCTTGTGATATTTTAAGGGGCTTTCTGCCCGCTTCAACAAAAACCAATGTGGGATTATTTGGTAATGGAAGAAGCCTTGAATTTTTGATTATTAAAATGCATTCAAGCGAGCTTGCGGAAGCAAGGGATGTTGCCAAAGAAATGCAAACTGAGTTAATGAAAGTAATGCCTTCTTTTGTGAAAAGGGCTACCGGAAAATATGGAGATCCTACAATAAATTTCCTTGCAAAAACAAAAATTGGCATGGGTACACTTTCAGAAAAACTTTTTTCAGGTGAAAACTCACCATTTTCCGAAGAAGTTACGCTTACTGATTATGACAAAGATGCTGAAAACAAAGTTATTGCCGCGGCACTTTATCCTTTTACAGATGTTTCATTTGAGACAATAAAAAAAAAGGTAAAGGCAATGGACAAAGAGGAAAAAATTGCAGTAATAAACGAGTATATAGGAAAAAGGGAGAATAGACGCCACAAACCAGGAAGAGGCTTTGAGCATACTTTTTATGAATTTGATTTGGCATGCAATTATGCATCCTATCGTGATTTGCACAGGCACAGGGTTCTGACACAGCAGAGGCAGGATCTTGGAACAACCCTTGGGTTTGACTTGCCACCTGAAATGAAGGAACTTGGTATTGACAAAGAGTTTTCGGAAAAAATGTTACTTGCAAAAAAAACTAACGAAAAAATCAAATCGGAAATGCCAAAACAAAGCCAATATGTTGTTCCTTTTGCGTACAGAATAAGGTGGAGCAATTACCTGAACCTTAGGGAACTATATCATCTTGTTGAACTGCGTTCAACAATACATGGGCACCCTGATTACAGGAGAATTGTTCTGAAAATGTTTGATGAAGTTAATAAAGTGCATCCAAGACTTGTTGAACATATGAAATTTATTGATCGAAGGGAAATCGGCCTTGAGAGGCTTGAATCTGAGAAAAAAATCGACAAAAAAATTGAGCAAGTAAAGAAAAAGTATGGCGAGTGAAAAAATGAAAGCTGCTGCATTTGCGTTGGTTTTGATTTTTCTTTTTTTATCCGGGTGTATTTCTGTTGAAAAAAAGGAAGGTGATATTACAATGGTTTTTGAACAAATTGATTTCAAAACAAGCGATGGGTTTGTGATTAAGGGAAATCTTTTTCGCGGCGGAGAGGAAGCAGTATTACTTTTACATATGCTGAACAGTAACAAGGAAAGTTACACTAATTTTGCGGAGAAACTGAACAAGGCAGGTTTTACCGTGCTCGCAATTGATTTCAGAGGACATGGAGAGAGTCTTCAGCAAAAAACGTTCAGGAAAAACTGGAATGATTTTAAGCCAAGTGAATTCAATGAAATGATTCTGGATGCTGAAGGGGCAAATGATTTTTTAACCGCCGAAGGATTTAAGCTCAAGAAAGTTGTAGGTGCAAGCATAGGCGCAAATGTTGCATTGAATTATTCTGCAGATAATTCTGCAATTGAAAAAGTTGTTCTGCTTTCACCAGGACTGGATTACAGAGGAGTTACAACAGAGGACGCAGCAATGAAAACTAATGCAATGGTGCTTATTGTTGCAAGCGAAGAGGACTCTTATTCATTTGGTTCATCAGGAAAACTTGAAACTGAAATAGCAAATTCGGAATTCAAAAAACTCAGGAATACAGGGCACGGAACTGCAATGCTTGTGAACACACAGATTGATTCTGAACTCGTTGAGTGGCTGAAAGGCTAGTTTTAGGGTAAGTTCCATCGAGCATTGCGAAGATGGTACGCTCCAGAACCGAGCGCAGTTCCGCACCGGCAATCTACTCCGTTTCAAAAACTACTTCTACTCAAAAATCTCAATGGTAATACAAGTTTTTTGAGGTGATTTTTAGTGAGTGAAGAAAGAATGGACAGGATTATAAGAGATCTGAGAAAAACAAGGGCAGAGAACTACCATGACAGGATGCTGCGTCTGCAAGAGGAATACGGGGAATTCAGATGAGTTCCCAAAAAAAAGTTTTTTAAGGAGTTGATTACCATGTATTATAGTGAGGAAATGAAAAAAATTTATACGGTAATAATTGAAAAAGATGAGAATGGTTGGCTAATCGCTGATGTCCCAGAAATCCAAGGGTGTCATACCCAAGCTAAAACTATGGATAAATTAATGGAACGGACAAAAGAAGCAATTCAATTATGTTTGGATGAAGATTTAGAAGTTGGAATAAAAACACGATTTGTAGGCATTCAAAGAATAGAGGTGTAACCTTACCAAAACAGGTTTTGCCTTCGAAAATAGTGAAGGTTCTAGAAAAAATTGGTTTTAAGGAAACCAGGATTCGAGGAAGCCACCACAGATTTGTTCACCCCGATGGCAGAAAAACAACTATTCCAATTCACGGCAATGAACTTATTGGAATTGGACTTTTAACAAAAATCATTAAACGAGACTTAAAAATGGAAAAAAAAGAGTTTTTCAAATGGTTAAAATAATTACGTCAATCCAACCATGCTTCCGAGCAAGAATCCTATCCCATAAGAAACTACTGCTGTAAGCCCGCCAATTAGAAGCATTTCAATTCCAGCAGCAAGCCAACTCTTTGCAATAACCAATGAACGCAATGAACCAACTATAAAAATTGTTACAAAAGTTAGTGCAAGCGCAATAGGGAATGCAATTTCACTTGGAATCGGATTGAAAAATGAAATAACAAAAATAACTAATGGTATAAATCCTGCTATTATGAATGCAAAGTAAGTGTAAAGCCCTGCTTTTATTGGGCTTTTGTTTTCAACAGCCATTCCAAGTTCCTCGGTCATCATTATGTCAACCCAAACGGATTTTTTTGATGTAATTAATTCCACAATTTTTTCAAGGTTTTTACCTGCAAATCCCTTTTTCAAGTATATTTGGCGTATTTCTTCTTTTTCGCCTTCAGGGTAATGGTCAACTTCCCATTCTTCGCGTTGCCTTTCTTTTGTGTAGTATTCCTGATCGGATTTCATCGAGAGATAATTGCCAACAGCCATTGAGAGGCCATCTGCAAGAAGGTTTGCAAATCCGAGAATTATTATAACAGAAGGGGAAAGGCTTGCTCCTGCGGCTCCTGCTACAACTGCAAAGGTGGTTACAATGCCATCCAGTGCACCATAAACCATGTCCCCAAGATATTCGCTGTGGCTTGGCTTGTTTTGTTCAGCATCAAAAGCTTCATGTGAATGTGCCGCTTTCATTGCGGTAAGGTCTTTTGTTTTGAATGCTTTTCTCGCTGATGCGATTCTTGTTGTAGACATGTTACTAGTTAAGTAATATATTTATTTAAAATCACACATTTGGGCTAAAGCAAGGGATTATTAAAATTAATAATTATACTAATAAAGGTTGAAAATGGTTGAATGGCATTCTCTTTCAAAAGCAGAATTACTAAAAAGATTCAATTCGAAAGAATCTGGTTTATCAGAGACTCAGGCAAGGGAACACTTTGAAAAGTATGGTCCGAACCAGATTGAATTCGGCAAAAAAATATCTTTATTGTCTTTGCTTGCGGAACAGTTCACTTCTCCACTTGTACTTATACTAATTTTTTCCGCATTCATTTCATTTTATTTTGGAAAGGAAATTGACAGTTTCCTTATTTTTGCAATTGTAATTGCAAACGGCATTTTTGGCTTCGTACAGAATTTTAACGCAGAGAAAAGCATTGAGGCACTGAAAAAGCTCGGCTCTCCAAAAGCGCTTGTATTAAGGGCTGGTGAATTCAGGGAAATTGAATCAAAAGAAATTGTTCCAGGAGATATACTTATTCTGCAGGAAGGCATGAAAATAAGTGCCGACGCAAGAGTTATTCGAAAGGAAGGTTTGACTGTTGATGAATCATTGTTAACAGGAGAAAGCGTTCCTGTTTCAAAAATAACCGAGTCACTTCCTGCGGATACCGCGCTTGCAGACCGACGAAACATGATTTTCATGAATACCCTTGTGGTTAAGGGAAAAGGAATGGCAATAGTTGTCGGAACAGGACCTGGAACAGAGGTTGGAAAAATTGCAGATCAATTGGAAAGCATTCATGAAGAGCCAACAAGGTTCCATGTTGAAATTGATGATTTGAGCAAAAAAATAAGTTTAGGGATACTTGTTTTGCTTTTCGTTATTGCGGGAACAATGTTTTATATTCACAACGCCGACATTATTGATGTTTTTATCACTGCAATAAGCGTTGCTGTTGCCGCAATACCTGAGGGATTGCCTGCGGTTGTCACCTTATCGCTTGCACTTGCTACGCAAAAAATGCTGAAAAAAAAGAGCCTTGTGAGAAAACTTCCTGTAATTGAAACTCTTGGTTCGGTTGATGTTATCTGCACGGACAAAACGGGCACACTTACAGAGAATAGCATGACGGTACAGGAAATTTTTTACAATAACAAAAATTATACTATTACAGGTACAGGCAGAAGCATTACAGGAAACTTTTTTTTGAATGGAAAAAAAATTAATTCCGGAGAACTTGAAAAAATTCTTTTGTGCGGCCTTGCATGCAATGACACGATAACAAAAGTAACCAATAAAGAGCATATTTTTATCGGGGATCCTACTGAAATAGCACTTACTGTTTCTGCACTCAAAGCAGGCCTTGTTCTTGAAGGAATGCAAAGAATAAGCGATGTTCCATTCAGTTCTGAAAGAAAAAAAATGACTATTGCTGTTGATTATGGCGCGGTAAAAATCGCGTATTCAAAAGGTGCACCTGAAGTGATTCTTGATTCGTGCACGCATGTTTTTATTGAGGGTAAGAAAAAAGCGCTTACTGAAAAAATGAGACAAGATATACTTGCAAAGAACGATGAATTTGCATCAAAGGCATTAAGGGTTCTTGGTTTTGCTTACAAAGAAATAGAAAATACAAAAGACATTGAATCAAATCTTGTTTTCCTTGGATTACAAGGAATGATTGATCCTCCAAGAAAGGAAATAAAATCGGCTCTTGAAACAGCCAGGCAGGCAGGAATAAAAGTTTTGATGCTTACAGGCGACAACATGCTTACTGCAAAGGCAATTGGTAAACAAATTGGATTTGAAGGAAAAATAATTGATTCTAGGGATCTTGCCAAATTATCAGAACAGGAATTCAATAAAGCAGTATTAGAGTATGATATTTTTGCAAGAGTAAGCCCTGAACAAAAACTTGGCATAATGCGCGCGCTTAAAGCAAAAGGTTATAGCGTTGCAATGACTGGAGATGGAGTAAATGATGCACCTGCATTAAAACAGGCCGATGTAGGCATAGCAATGGGTATAAGGGGAAGTGATGTCGCAAAAGAAGCATCAGACATCATTTTATTGGATGATAATTTTGCAACCATAATTGAGGCAATCAAATACGGCAGGTCTGTTTTTGACAATATAAGAAAATTTGTTAACTACCTTATGTCCAACAATCTTGCAGAAGTTGCAATCATTTTCATTGCATCTTTGCCTGGGTATTTGCCTATAACTCCTGTGCAAATTTTATGGATTAATCTGCTTACTGATGGTATGCCTGCACTTGCACTTGGAGCCGATCCACCTAAACCAAGAATAATGAATGAACCCCCAAGAAGCTCCAAAGAACAGATTATTACCAAAGAGCTAGGTGTTCTTATGCTTATTATTGCAGCAATTTTAACTGTAATTATACTTGCAATTTTCTTTATGTACCTGCCAAGAGGAATTGTAATTGCACAGACTATGGTTTTTACTTCACTTATTGTATTTGAGTTTGTGAGGGTTGTTGTAATCAGGGAACAGGATGAACTTAGTATGTTTTCAAACAAATGGCTGATTTATGCGCTTGTGCTTTCAATGGTTCTGCAATTACTCGTGCTTTACACTCCGCTCTCATTGCTTTTCCAGACAATACCTCTTGGTTTAGAGGACTGGTTTGTGATTCTTGTTGGAGCGGCAATTGCGTACGTTGCAAGCGTGATTGCATCAAAAGGTCTTGCGAGATTTTGGATTAAGCAAAAAGCCTAACAATCACATAACTAATTTAAACCGAAAAGCACCATATATGAACATGAAACAAAATACTTTATTTGCTTTTTTGGCGCTTGCACTTTTCGCTATTTCAGGTTGTGTACAACAAGATGGAAACATATTTGAATTTGGAAAACAATTTACCATAACTGAAGGCAATTATTATTTAGAAAGCAACAATAAACTATGGATAAATGTTGATTCTTTTTATGATTCAAGGTGCATGGACGGAGTTCAGTGCGTATGGGAAGGAGAACAAAAAGTTAGACTTTTGTTAAATTCTGTTTGCCCTAAAGATGCAATGTGCGAACTTAATCCAGCTGCAGAAATTTATCTTGGCGAAAAATTATCTTCTGAAGTGTTTGTCGAAAAATTCAATATTAATATAAAATTGGTTTCAATAAACGCCGCTGAAAAAACTGCAAAAATAATTGTTTATGAATCATCTGATTCAGGAATACTGAAACCTTCTGATCTTACTGCAAATCAGGATCAATTTCTGAACCAGAAAATAAAGGTTAAAGGCATTATGAGTGGAGCAAGATGTACATTAATGGCCTGCCAGAGCGAGAACCAGTGCTGTAATGTATGTTCATCCGAATTTTTTGATTCTGCGGAGTACTTTGAAAAAGATTTTAATGGAAAAAATAATTACTCTATTCAGGTTGCGGGAAAAGACTGTGATTTTGATTCAATTAAAATAAATGAAGAAATTATTTTAGAAGGAATCTGGACAAAGGAAACTTCACAAACAGGAGCAATCGGAGCTGAACCAACAGACCATTATTATCTGGATATTAAAAAAGAAAGATCAAACCCTGTTTTTGGCGAAAAAGAATGGTTTTCTATTGAGCCTGTACAGTGCGACGGAAACCCTTGGGAACAATGGGCTTCAACTGATTC
>PCWY01000014.1 GCA_002762975.1 Candidatus Diapherotrites archaeon CG11_big_fil_rev_8_21_14_0_20_37_9
TCTCGGGTTTTGTAAGTATTATTGGCAGAATTGACTGGTACTTGTCCATGTCCTGATTTTTCGTGACATTCCTGTTATCGGCATTCACTGTAATGACTTGCGAGATGTATCCTGGTACACTTGCCTTTATTTCAACAGGCTCGCCTTTTTTCACCGCCATGACATAAGAACCATCACTCTTGCTGGTGCTCCGCGAATTAGACTTATAATTAATTCCTTTTCCCGTA
Source organism: Candidatus Diapherotrites archaeon CG11_big_fil_rev_8_21_14_0_20_37_9 (assembly GCA_002762975.1). Taxonomy (GTDB): domain Archaea; phylum Iainarchaeota; class Iainarchaeia; order Iainarchaeales; family Iainarchaeaceae; genus PCWY01. The sequence continues at coordinate 228 of PCWY01000014.1, forward strand.
ACCATGACTGATTGTGTTGGATGGATTGAATCGTTTTCAAACAAACCAAATGCCTTGAGTGAGGCATTTCCAACTGACTCCATTATTTGTTCCTGAGTTAATCCTTTGAAATTTGATAGCGTTTTTTCATCCGAGAGATCCAACGCGAGCTTGTTGAATGCCAATCTGAAGAATTCCTGGGAAATCTTTTCTGATGCCTGCTCCGTTTCTGCTTCCGAGAGCTGCCTTGGGTTTCCCCCGGCGTTTTCCTTGAATTCCTGCATCAATACTGGCGCCATTTTTCCCATTGCGGATTTCAATGTGTCATCATCGAATTCAATGCTTGTTGTTTGGGGTTGCTCCAAATCTGTTTCAACCAATTTTATTCCCTCCGAATCTTGGGAGAGTTTCATTGCTTTTGTGTAAGTGTAGGGTTTGCTGAATTCTTCGCGCGTGCTGTTGTAAAGTGCAGTTGAAACGCTCTGCTCGTTCCAAGTGTCCTGCGAAGAATATGCCTTGCTCATAGCATAACCCAATGATTTTCCGGCATCGCTGTAAAATGCCTTTGAGGCGCCGAATGCATCCCATGTTTCATCTGGAATGCCCAGTCCTTTAGCCACTTTTCCCAAGAACACGTCCATGATGTTGTCCTTAAGGGCTTCCTTGAGTCCCTTTCCCTGCACGAAAACATCATAGGCTACGCTTGCGGCAAATAAGGTTGCCTTATACTCCGGGAACAGTATTCCTGCTGCGGCAAATATTCCTGTTTTTATCAAGTCGGATTCCTGGAGCACTGTTCCAATGATTGTCATTACTTCATACCACTTGTCGGAATTCCAGTAAGAGAAGTGTGCTATTTTTCCTGTGTAAAAGCAGCCTGTGCTATTGCACAATTTTGTGAGGCTCCCTGCTTCAACCCAGGTTCCTTTATATTCGTCAAAATACCAGAGCCCTGTTTCTTCCTCTGTTGAGCCATCTGGAACAGGAATCATTATTGTTGGTTCTTTAGAGCCGGGCTGCACTTTCACACCGTTCTGTTCAGCATCAATGTAGAGGAACCCGTAAGTTTGAATGTTGCCCGTTTCTCCATCGGATGTAATTCCTGTGAAATCACCCGGGAAGCCGTTCAACTCAGATTCGTTCGTAGCGCTGTAAAAGCGTGTGGTCAACTGAACATCTCCAATAACAGGTTCACCGTTTTCGTAAATAAGAGAACCCGGATCAATTATGACTCCGCCGGATTCACTTAGAATGGATGTGCCGGCACTTGCATCAATTGTCGTTGTTTTTCCGTAGTAAAGGTTTGCGGTAGCTTGGGTTGTTTGCCCTTCGCTGAGAGGGATGGTTTTGAATCCGGGCAAAAACCCCTCTTTTTCCATTTTAACAAGAATTTGTTCTGTTGGAAGTGCACTTGTGTTGAAATAACCTTCTGAATTGGTTGTGCCTTTCAGATTCTCTTCAACAACTATGCTCACGCCCTCTAGGGGAACGCCCAGTTCGTCGAGCACGCGAAGATTAATGTAAGCGGTTATTGTTTGCCCTGCTTGTTGGCTTTCGCCCTGTATTTCCCCGTGCAATTCCGGTGCTTGTGTTTGCGGCTGGCTCAGCGCCAAGAAAAGGATTGCTACAATAACGATTACTGCCGCAATTCCAGGCAACAAAAACTTGTTATTCGCAGTCAAAGTAACTATATACAAACCTTTTCAGGTATATTAATGTTTTTTTAAGAGGCGGTGTAGAATTCCTATTTGCGGTTTGGAATTTGACGTTATTTTTTTAAAAAATCTCCTGATTTTATTATTTGGAATATGGTATTAAGCGCCGTCAGGTGCGAACATTAAAATCATTGATTGTTCTTTAGTTCCAATTGCTTGATTTATTGTTGTGGCGAATCATTTTTTATTATCAATTAATCAGTGTAATTTATGGAATTTGAGTTTAGGGATAACGTTATTTTGTTTGAGAGGGAATTAAGCGATTTGGACAAGTTTGTAATAAAATTTGTTGAAATTCTTGACAAAAACAAAATTAACTATGTGCTTGTTTCGGGGTATGTTGCGATTCTTTTTGGCAGGAGCAGGGAAACCGAGGATGTTGATATTATTGTTGAAAACTTGCCATTTGAAAAATTTGGTTTGTTGTGGGAATCTCTCGAAAAAGAATTTGAGTGCCTTAACACCTCTTCTTCAAAAGAAGCATATTATGGTTTTTTGCTGGAAAAAACAGCTGTAAGATTTGCCTATTGCGGGCAATTCATACCTAACATGGAAATTAAGTTTCCAAAAAAAGAGTTTGAATCGGAGACCCTGAAAAATAGGTTGATTGTAAAGGGCAAGGGTTATTCTTTAAATATTTCAAATCTGGAAAAACAAATTGCGTTTAAGTTATTCCTCGGGTCGGAAAAGGATTTGGAGGATGCGAGGCATTTATGGAACATTTTCAAAGAAAATCTGGATAAAAGTTTGATTGTTGAAAAAGCAAAAGAATTAAATGTTGCTGAAGACATAATTAGTTTGGTGTTGGAATGAAATATTCGAAAGAAGAACTTGAAGAGTATAAAAGTGAAAATTTTAAGGAACGATTGAAATTCATCGATTCTTACGCTAATTGGTTAAAAAAGACCCCGAATAAGGAATGGTCAAAACAACAAAACAAACTGCTTTCACGTTAACAAACGCCTAAAGCAATCCTTTCTGCCAGAATTTCTTAAAACGGCTGTTTGCCATTTATTTCAAAATAACCCGAAGCCGTCAGATTCGAACCTTAGAAGCGTTGAGTGTTCTCAGTATATTTGGTCGTGGTGTTTGAATCTTTGGAATAGTATGAATTTTTCTTTCCTGTAAACCCTGAAAAGCAATACAAAGCTTTTGTCTATGTGTACTCTTTTGAAGTCTTTCATGTCGTGCCTGAGATTTTTGTAGAAATCGATTGTTTCAGTGTCTCGTGTAACAATTTCTTCAATTTTTTTCAAAATTGCTTCGTATCTTTTTTTGTCTTTTTGGAAAAACTTTTTCAGTATTTTCTTTAGTTCTTCGCTGAGGCTGTATTTGAAGGGCAATTTATCCCTCTATTTCTTTTCTGAGTTGTTTCACAGTGGTTCCCTTGAAACCATATTTTTTTATGTGCTTTTCACTGTCTTCAATAAGCTCTTTTATTGTTTCTTCGCTGACTTCCCGTTCAACAAATTCTTCGCCAAAAAGGTCTGCCATTTTGTCAACAGCATCCCCTTTATCATTCAATCCATATTTTTCCTTAACAACCCCAAGAACTTTGCTGGTGTAATCCTCTACCGTTATGCTCATGCTTTTAGCCAAATCACATCACCTGATATAAAATGAGTCTAAGTGATTTATTAATTTTTCTATTTGCGCAAAAGCCGTTCAGTTCGAACTTTTTGGGTATGTTAGGGTACTGTCCACACTATTTAGGTTTTTTTAGTTTTTAGTATAACGTGTAAGGTCGTTGTTGGTTTGGTTTTCTGATTTGTATTTATCGCTACATTTTTTTATTGATTTGTAGAGGTAACTTTTATCGCTACATTATTAAATATTTTGTAGCGATAACTATTCGTGGTTAGTGTTGTCAAGAAAAAGGTAAATGGTAAAGAATATTACTATTTGGAAGTTTCTTTAAGGATAAGCGGGAAAGTAAATAAAGTTTGGGAGTATCTTGGTAAGGAGAAGCCTTCTCAGGCAGAGCTAAGTAAAAAGAAAAAATTTTTGGAAGAAAACGCCCTGGATAAGTATTATGCTAAAACTCTGAAAAAATTCAAATTTTCTTTCCTTTCAAGAAAGGATATAGCTGAAATTGAAAAGGTCAATGGTGATTTTCTTGCCCGTTTTGATAAGCTTTCCAAAAAGCAGAAAGAAAATTATAACAAGGACCAGGTTGTGCATTTTGTTTACACTACTCTCAGGACGGAGGGTGTTGATGTTGATTATTCGGATGTTGAAACTGCGTTTGAGATTATTGATAAAAAAAAGAATGAGTTTACTTTTGACAATAAGGTTATTGTTTCCAGTTCAATGATAACCGGTTTTAATTATCTGTCGAAAATCAAAATAAACAAAAAAGATATCCTTCGTTTGCATGGGATTATTATGTCTTTTTTTGAGCAGGAAAGCCCTGGTCAATTAAGGGACGACCAAAGAATTATTGCCCGTTTTAATCCTAGTACTTTGAAAAGTCAGGAGATTGATTACAGGCCGCCTTCTCCAAACAAAATTCCTGGAAAGTTGGAAAATTTCTTTGATTGGTTTGAGGAAAACAAGAGTGTTTATCCTCTTGAGCTTGCGGCTCTCGTGCATCTGAAAATTTATTTGATTCATCCTTTCAAGGACGGCAACAAGAGAATGTGCCGTTTGCTGTTCAATAAAATCCTTCAGGACAATGGCTATCCAATAATTAATATTTCAAAGGACACTTCAGAATACTTTAAAGAATTGGTTAAGTCCGTTGAATCTGGAAATGAAATTTTTTTCGTAAAATTCTGTCACAAGGCATTTTTGAAGCAGGTAAAGTATAGGAGGCTCAAGTAAGACTCATAGTGAATCTGTGCAGTCAGTTCGAACCAAAACAACGCATGATGTATACAGTCCTATTGTTTCAGATTTAAGCTCGGAAGGGAATAAAAACGCCGCTCCGTTTTCCAAAATCCAGGCAATTGCCGGAAATTTTAACGTCGCTTATTTTTTTCGTTGTTAGTCGGCGCGAAACAAATTTGCGTTAATCATTCCATCCTATTGAGCCGAGTATTTTGTGTATGGCTTCTTCGAGGTGTTTTATGTTGCTGATTTTTGGCAAACCTTTAATTTCTCTCAACTGGTTGTATCTGTCGAATACCTCTTCAAGGAAGTTGTGGGTGTGTATTTTTTTCTTTTTCCTTTTTGAGTAATCTTTTGATTTTGTGATTAGGTCGTCCTGTTCGATGTGGTAGAGTTCGTGGATTATTATTGTGTGAGCTACCTGTTTTCTGAGAAGCGGGTTCCTGATTTTTTGGAGTTTTGAATTGACAAAAATCTCGTATTCTGCTGGTTTAATGATTTTCTTTGCTATTTTGGTTTCCTTTCCTAAAAGCAGGGCTTCAGCATCAAAATCATTGATATATATTACCTTTCCTCTCACATACCCAAGCTTTTTTGTGCTCATTGGTTTGTAATAGCAGAAAATCACTGATTTGTCCAGCTTTGGGAATATGCTGCGTGCCTCGTGCAGCCAGTTCATGAGTTCCGCTTCATGGCTTTCTTCATTCATATTTTTTTGCCTTCATCCCAGAGGTCTTTTCCGGCATCCTTCATCTGTTCAAATTTGTTCCAAGTTATGGCTTGCTTTCTTTGCTTTTCCTGGAATTTGCAGATTTTCAGCTGGTTGGTATTTACAAGGCTGTAGAAGTCACTTATGCTTATTTTCCCATTGCCGTAACTCCTTGCTGCCTGCTCGAATTTTGCTCCGCAATCAGCTATTGTGCTCTCGTGGTTGAAGCACTTGCGATGGCAATTGTTTCCTCGGTAAGTATTCATTGCTCTCACTATTGGCGGTGTTTTGGAAAATCTTTTCTCCTTCAATTTGCCCGTTGATGCAAGAAATAGCCTTATTTCTCCAAAGGTCACTTCTTTTGGGAGCAGTTCTTTTATTTCCGTGAGTGTTTTTGGATTTTCGGGAACTGCTTTCTTTATTAATTCAATTTTGTCTTCTGGCAAAAGGTCATCAATCGTGATTTTTTTATTCAGCAGAAGGATTGCAAGATGTGTTTCTATTGTTGATGCTGCGAGTTCTCTTTCAGAGGCTATTTCTGTAATTGATTTTCCTTCATTGAAAAGTTCTAACGTCTTTTCTTCCGATTCCATGCGAAGTCCTTTTTATTCAATTTTCCAAAAGCCATTTCCACAAAGGTGTGAATTTTATTTTGCCTTTTATGCCGAACCATTCTTTGTTTTCTGTTTTTTCCAGTTCTGCGTTCAGTATTGTCAGGTTTTTGCATTTCAGTTCTTTTCCCGCTTTTAGGAGTGCCCTGATTTCACGTTCTTGCGTTTTGCTGTTTTCAAGCGAATAGCACACTTGTATGAGTTCGGCGATTTTGTTTTCTTTTTTAAGGACAAAATCCACTTCTTCGTGTTGTTGGTTTTTCCAGTAAAATGCCTTTATTCCGGTTTGTTGTTCTTTTCTCTTCAGTTCTGCTGCGACAAGATTTTCGTACAATTTGCCGATGTTTTGGCTGGTGGAAAATGCTTTTGCTTTTATGATTCCATTGTCTATGCAGTAGACTTTTCTTGATTCGGTTTCTTGTTCCTTTAGCTTGTAGGAAAATTTTTTTAATGAGAAAAAAATCATTGTTTCTTCGAGAATATTGTAATATTTTTTCACTGTTTCAACGCTTTTTACCCCGAGTGATTTTGCTATCTGGTTGTATGACATCTGTGTTGCGGCGTTGGTTACGATAAATTCTGCAATGGCTTCTATCTCGCTTGTTTTTCGTATTCTGTGTCTTTTTATCACGTCTTTGTAGAGGGTTGCCTCGAAGAGGGTTTTAATGTATTCGGAAATTTCCAGGTTTTTTACGTGCGGTTCCGGGTAGCCGCCGTCGCGCAGATATTTCTCAAACTCTTTTTTGATGTCTGCTGTTGTTTTATTTTTCGTGTCCTCCACATATTCTTTGAAAGAAAGCGGGTATATTTGCGTTTCAAAATGCCTGCCGGTGAGATGTGTTGCCAGTTCTCCGCTAAGAAGATTGGAGTTGCTTCCTGTAAGGAGTATGTCTCTCCCCTGTCTTTGCAGCCTGTTTACAAACAATTCCCATCTGTCAAGGTTTTGGATTTCGTCAAAGAAAATGGTTTTTGGGTTTGAGTAAATGTCATCTATCGTGGCAATTATTTCATCATAATTTTTTGCTCTTGCCAGTTCCTCGTCGTCGAAATTTGCGTACCCGTATTTTTCCTTTAACGAGTGTATTATGAAGAACGATTTTCCGGCACGCCTTGGGCCCGTGACTGCTTTTATTATATCTGAATTAAGGCCCTTTATCTCGGTTTCGCGCCTTATGTAATTTTCTTTTCTTTTGGCTTCAAGCTCGCCTTTTTGTTTTAGAAGTATATCCCTTATCATAAAAAATCAATTATTATAGTGGATAAAAGTATATAAATTTATCCATTATAGGGTAATTAATGGCTAAAATCTCAAACTTTTATCTGTGCACAACTATTGTATAAGTGTTTCCTGTAGGAAACATTTTTGATAGAAATTGTTTCTTATGGGGGAACAAATCACTTCAAAACCGTTACACTTTTGTAACGAAAATGGGTTGTTTTGTTACGTTTTTGTAACGCTTTTATCTGTTAAATAGGTATTTTATAAAATTGGCGGATACTGCCGTATTTCTTTGTTTTCTGGCATTTTACGGGTTCAGGCTCTCCTGCATATTTTCCAGTAGCAGCAGTCCTTGCATCTTTTTACAAATGGAGTTGGTTCTGGCAGTTATCGATTTTGAGGTGCCACTTGAGGAATGTCTGGCAGTCCAGAAGGAAGTTGTGGGTGCTGTACGGGGCATAGGTTTTCTTGAGCTCCGTTTTGAAATCAATTATGTCCTTTTGTGAATACCCCTCAAAGGGTTTTGCTGGAAGGTAATTCCCAAGCCTGTGGACATTGTTCGCGTATAAGTAGATTGTCCTCATGGCCTTGTCGTTTGCCCCAAGATAGGCAAGGTAATCAAGGAATGCCTTTTTCTTGGAAGGGTGCCAGTTGCCTTTCCTCACCTTTTCCTTTATGCCCTCAATACAATTTGTATCGTCTCTCATGATGCTATTGCTCCGTTGGCTTTATTTAAAGTCCAATGGGATTGTCTGCATCATGAAGCCGTCAGGTTCGAACTTGCAGTGATTACTGAAAAAATCAGGTTAGCCAGCAGGAAAATTGTTTTTATTAAAGCGGCGTGTTTTTATCAGGGGTAACCCATTTTTGGGTGTTTTGTTTTCTTGTTTTTGTATAAATAAAATCCTGTGATTGCGGCGATTATCAGCAGTACGCCTGTCGTAGTAATTAGTGCTAGAATTATGCCTGTCCAATCGGTTTGCGGTTCATTTTCAGGTGTTTGCTCCTGTGCAGGCAGTTGCTGATTGGTTTCTGTTGCTGGTTTTTTTGTTTCTTTTGGGGTTTCTTCAGGGGTTGTTTGCGGTTCTTCCTCTTTTGGTGTTTGGTCAACGCTTTCTGTTTCCAAGTTTTCTTTTTCTCTTAAACTTATTGCGAAGTGGCTGAAACCTGGCGTTACTGCTGTATAATAGTGGTATTCGTTGGTTGTTTTATCAAGTTTTGTTTCAAGTTCAACCCATTTGTCTTTAATGAGCCTTAAAAGAACTATGTCGCTTTTGTCAGCCCCTTGTTCTTCCACCCATTTCTTTTTCACTCTGAATTCTATTTTGGCGTGGTCGAGATTTTCCTGTTCGTCGAAGAGTATTTCTGCATATTTGTAAACTGGTTTTGTGAAGTTGTTTTCTTCCAATTCATTGATTTCATTTTTTTTCAGTAATGCTAATTGCACCCTGTTTTTTGCCACGAGCTCTATTGAAACTATGCTTTCATCTGACTCATATGCGGTTGTCCTGCTTTGCCCCGCATTAATGCTCATTATTCTTTTTACTGTCCCTTCATAATTGTCTGTTGTTCCGCCTCCGCCGGATGCCGGAGCAGTTATTGTTACTGAAACACTTGCTTGGTTTGTGTTTCCTGCGTTGTCTGTTGCTCTTGCGTAATAAGTGTTTGTTCCTGTACTTTGGCTTGTGAAAGCATATGTTGTTGCTGTCCCGTTGTCTGTCCAATTGGTGCCGTCTGTGCTGACTGAGTAGCTTGCTATTCCTGAGTTTGTGTCTGAACCGGAGTATTCTATTGTGACGCTTGTTTCGGTTTGGCTAGTGCCATTTGCAGGGGAGCTTATTGAGATGCTTGGCGCGGTGTTGTCTATCATGAAATTGTTGTCGCTTGCGTTGAAATCAGAATCTGTTCCGTCGCTTATTTTTGCTAGGATGAAGTAGTTTCCGTCGCTTGCGATGAGTGTGCTGCTGATGTTAAAATCATAGGAGCATGTCGTGGTATCGGTAAAATCGGCATCGTCACATGTTGTGGCGTCCAGTGTTAATCCTTGTACAATGCTTGTCCCTGTTCCCTGAACATTGCTTGAAGAGTAATTCAAATCAACTGTAAGCGTGTTGCCGGCATCAGCATCCATTACATTAAAATCAATTGTCAGGTTTCCGTCTTGAGTGTATGAAAATGATGGCAAATCCCCGTTATCAGGGTTTGAGTCAATTCTGAAAACATTAATGTCCGGGAGGCTGTTTGGTGGAGCCGCGGCAAGGTCAAACAGCCATATACTCCCTGCATTAGCCCTCACAAGAGGGCTTGAATAATATGATGTAAAAACAAGGTCGTCCTTCAGGCCGTCGGAATCGGCGTCGCCAAACACCGGTGCTGAACTCGTTCCGAGCCTGTCAGATGCACTTGCACCATAAAAATAAGCGGCAATATTGTCGCCCGGTGAACCCATGTCTATTGTCCCTGATTTTTCGGCAAGATTCGTGATGACATAAACTGTGCCTGCATTAAGCCTTCCAAAAGGGTCGGTTCCATTGTCAAGAAAGGCAATGTCATCATTTGTCCCGTCACCATCATAATCTCCGAAGGAACAGCCGTAGTTTCCAAACGCGCTATTATTTTGGTCTGCTGAACCAATGATGTTAAGGTCGACTATGCTCGCTCCTGCAGAAGTCCCGACCGTAATTGTCCCTGATTCACCGTTAATATCCTTGATTAAAAATAATGCCCCTAAATCATCATTCATGCCGTAACCTGAGAAAAACAGGTCGTTTTCTGCGCCGTCACCATCAACATCGCCAAGTGCCTTGCAGTATGAACCCACATAATCGCTGAACGTTGTGCCGGTGATTGTCAAGTCAACAGCAGAAGGGCTTGCCATGTCCTCTATTCCTGATTCTAAACCTACACTCATGAATAAATGCAGTGACCCGCTGTTTGAGGCGCCTGATTGAATCCCGCCGATTATCAAGTCGTCATTATAGCCGTCCGAATCAACATCGCCGAAAATAGGCGTCCCTGAACCCAAAGCCACTGAATTGGCTTCTCCAAGAATCGTAAAATTGACATCGGTAGTGGCAAGATTAATTACTGAACCCCTTGAACCGACATCGTTTATGACATAAACCTTTCCTGCTCCGCTGGCGCCCTCGTCATTGCCTGTTGCCTGCACAACAATATCATCCATGTAACCGTCGGAATCGGCGTCGCCGAAAGCTATTCCGCCATTCTCACCCAACTGGTCGCTTGCAGCTTCACCATAAATGGTTATATCTGCGGGGGTGGAGTTAAGGTCTATTGTTCCTGATTTTTCATTGATGTTGAATATGATGTAAACCGCGCCTACATCGCTGTTGCTGTCATAATCAACACTGCCTGCGGTTATTGCAAGGTCATCAGCAGAACCATCCCCGTCCGCATCACCCATTGCCATAAATTTTCCCAGTGTATCATCCGCACTGGCACAAATAATGTTGAGGTCAACCACAGTGGTGTTTAAGAGGTCTATTGTGCCGGATTCTTGTCCGCTATTGTGCAGAACATAAACAACTCCGCAATTGGACCTTCCTGAGTAACTGGCAAATGGTGCGGAAAAAACCAGGTCATCTTCCGCTCCATCTGAATCGGCATCAATAAAAACGGGGGCGGACATGCCCAACTAATCGCTGCTAGTTGGACCAAAAATATTCAAATCAGGGTAATAGCTAGCCAAATCATACTCATCTGCAGCTGAAGCCATTCCTGCAAAGAGCAACAGGAATAACGCGGCAAAAATAAAAATCAGTTTTTTCATTTATTATAATTTACCTTTTATAATATATAAATATTTTTATGCTTGAGGCTTTGCGTATAAATTATTGGGTGGGTTGGTTTTTGTGGTGAAAATGGTGTTATTTTTTTAGGA